>CAJOIN010000007.1 GCA_905234515.1 uncultured Selenomonas sp. | reverse complement strand
CTTATTATCCGCCTTTATCTCCTCCCCTTTGTCCTTCAGGATAGCCTTTAAATCCTTCTTAACATCGTCAGGGATGTGCATTTCAGTCTGGAATTCTATGCCGTTTTCCTTGGGGACGGCTCCCTTGATTTCTATCATATCAAGCAGCCTGTGACCGTGAAACCTGGTCTGACCAAAGCTTGATGCCGCCAGCACCTTGCCGCAGTCCACCCGGACATCATTGTGGCTGATTTTCACAGGCAGGTCCTCGGAAATATCAACTTTTCCTACCATGCGTTCCATCATGGACAGGGACACATGGGAAAAGAGCCATGACATCATGCCATGTCCGGGCAGCTTGCGGCTGCGAACCTTGTACACCATGTATGAGGTGTCGCCTTTATGAACAAATTCCTTGATGTCCCCGGAAAGTTCCAGCTTTCCCTTAGAGTTAACAGCTTCAATATCCAGCCGCCCATTTTCATGGGACTGCAGCTTGACGGACTGGATGTCCCTGCCTCCTGCCGCGGCCTTTTTTACGCTTTCCTCTATGGCCTCATTCATGACATCATCCGGCACAAAGAGTTTGCCGTCGCTAATCTCCTTCAGGCTCTCCTTGGTCCAGGTCCCCCGCAGCACCTTAAGGGCGGGACCATAATCCTGTACCTTTTCCTTAAGCTCTGCCCAATCAACCTTTTTCACCTGTTCCACCCAGGCTGCTGGTAAATCCATCAATTACTCTCCCCCTTGGGAATTCTGCTTTTGAATCGCGCGCACATCCTCCCACAGACGACGCGCCTTATCGTAGAGTTTGGGGTCAGAAACCCTGATGTTCTGGTCCCCCATAATGCGTGACAGGTACTGGGTTGACTTTTCTATATCCTCCATACGGAAATAGATGGCCCCAATCAAAAACATGCAAAGATTATCGGACATGCCGTTTTGGGGATATGGCTCCGTGGTCAGTGACCTGTCATAGAGCTCTGCCGCCTTGCCCAGCGCTTCAACCTCTTTGTCCCTTTCGCCAGTTTCACGGTAGACCCAGCCCAGCATCAGATAAAGCCCTGCCCGCCTGTTAAGGGATGCCTCCAGCATTTCCGCATAGAAAATACCCAGCTTAAAGGAAGCAACTGCCTCAGCCTTGCCCCGCTCCTCTGTAAACTCCAGCGCCATCTTGCGTCCATTAAGGAAATTGGCAACAGTCTCCTTGTGCTTGGCAGGCATGGGGCTCAGGAAAACCTTTTCCTCTGCCGCAAAGCCGCAATGCTCGCAAAACCAGATTTTATAGAAATATGGGTTGAAGTCCTTGTAATGGACGCACATATCTTCATCTGTACTCAAAGTAATAAGCCGTGCTTTGGTTTTTGTAACACGGGTCATCTTTTCGCAGACGGGGCACTTCTTTTCAACTACAAAAGTAAACTCACCCATGGGTATGTCCCTCCTGTCCACACGCAAAAAGCTCTGTCACATAGCATATCACACAATTATGAAAAAAAGAATCAAATATGGAGGATTGCTCATAAAAGCCCAAGCAATCCTCCTGTTATCAGCTTAAAATACAAACATCAGCGGCCATAACGCTCACACAGTTTCTTCAGCCAGCCTGCATCTGCCTCCAGCAGATAGTTAGGTTTCAGGCACCACTTCCAGTTGAAGCCCACCGTGCCCGGCGTATTCATGCGGCTGCGTTCATCCAGGCCCAATACATCCTGCATGGGCACCACAGCCAGTCTTGCTCCTGAGGCATAGGCAAACTCCACCATCCCCTTACAGATTTCCTTGGGATGGTCACTTCTGGCATGGAGCAATCCACCCACAGCGGCCCGCATGGTATCGTCAATATCATGGGTATACCATCCTACTGTAGTGTTGTTGTCATGGGTTCCCGTGTAGACAATGCTGTTCTCAGGCGCCACAAAGCCAAACCTGCCCAGGTCCCCAAAGTGCAGGGTGAAATGAAGGACCTTCATGCCCGGAAAATCACAGGCCTCCCGCAAAGCTTCCACCTCATCGGTAATAATGCCCAAATCCTCCGCCACAATGGGCAGATTGCCAAGCTCCTTTTTAATCTCATCAAAGAAGGGCTTCCCAGGTCCCTGGAGCCAGCGACCGTTGATGGCAGTTTCTGCCTTGCCGTCCACTTCCCAGTAAGACTCAAAGCCCCGGAAATGGTCTATGCGCACAATGTCCACCAGCTGGTAAAGCTTTTTGAATCGCTTCTTCCACCAGTTGTAATTCTCATCCTTCATAGCCTTCCAGTCGTACTGGGGATTGCCCCACAGCTGGCCAGTGGCGCTGAAGTAATCAGGCGGCACCCCTGCCACTGTCTTAGCCGTGCCATCTGCATTCAGGTCAAAGAGTTTTTGGTTGGCCCAAACATCAGCACTGTCCTGGGAGATGAAGATTGGCATATCCCCCATAATGGCAATGCCATGATTCTTGGCATAATCATGCAGGCGCTGCCACTGGCTGTGGAATATGTACTGCATGAATTTTTCCAGGCCGATGCTGTCCTGAAGGCGTTCCCTCATTACTTGCAGGGCCTGTTTGTCCCTATGCCTCAAAGTCTTGGGCCACTCTGTCCAGGAGCCCCCCTTCTGTTCCTTCTTGATAGCCATAAAGAGGGCATAATCATCCAGCCAATATGCCTCAGTCTCGCAGAAAGCCTGATATTCCCCGTCACTGTCGGCAGTTTTGGCAAACTTGGCATAAGCCTTCTTGAAGCACTTGCTCTTAAAAGCCAAAACCCTCTCAAAATCCACAAAGGAACCGCCAGCCGCATAAGGCAACTTGGCCTCGCTAGTGGACAGCCACTTCTTTTCTATCAGCTCATCAATGTCTATGAGCAGAGGGTTGCCTGCAAAGGCAGAGGGAGACTGGTAAGGCGAGTAGCCAAAGCCCACAGGCCCTAGGGGCAGGATCTGCCACACAGACTGTCCTGCCTTTTGGAGAAAGTCCACAAATTTATATGCTTCCTTGCCAAAATCGCCCACACCGTACTTAGAGGGCAAGGAGGTAGGATGCAGCAGCACACCTGCCTGGCGTGGATACTTACGAGCAGGCTTCACCGCCTTCAGCACCAGCGGCCGCAAATCCTGCAGCTTCAGATGCAGCCGCCCCCGGACTACAGGATATCGCTCTCCCTTCTCGGACAGCACATCCTCCAGCTCACCTTCCACAAAGTCACTGACATCAATATCTATGTACTCCCACTCGGCGTTGCGGTTAAAGGCAACGATGAACACGCCGTCCTCTGCAGGAGCGCCAAAGACATCCTTGCCTCCCCGTATAACCCTGGCATATGCAATCACATTGCCAGCAGCGTAGAGGGGCAGGATTTCCCCTGTCTGCAGCACCTG
Organism: uncultured Selenomonas sp.; assembly: GCA_905234515.1. GTDB lineage: Bacteria > Bacillota > Negativicutes > Selenomonadales > Selenomonadaceae > Selenomonas_B. The sequence goes on along the minus strand of CAJOIN010000007.1, from coordinate 28,184 downwards.
ATTCTCATTGCGGAGCTTGATGAGCTTCTTATAGGCGGCCTGAATCTCCTTGTCTCCCCCCTCCCACTTATAGGGACGGCGGTTATAAGGGTCCTTGAAGCCTTCCATGCCAATCTCATCGCCGTAATATATGCAAGGCACACCAGGATAAGTCATCTGCCAGGCAGCCGCCATCAGCAGCCTGGCCCTGCCCAGGAGATAACGAACTTCATCCAGCTTAGCCCGGGACTGCTCCACGGCAGGCATGCCATCATAGTATGGAGCCTCTCCCAGGAAGGTGATAGCCCTGTGCACATCATGGCTGCCTATGAGATTCATCATGGCATAAAAGTTTTCTTTCGGGTAATTTTCCCTCAGGCTCCTGAACTTGCGGGCCGCCAGCTGACCGTCAATACGGCCCATGAGGAAATTGAAAAGAATCTCCCGGAAGGGATAGTTCATGGCGGAGTCCATTTCCTGGCCGCACAGATACTCACGGGGGACACCATAGGCTACCTTGTTGGAGGCATCCTCCCAAACTTCACCTATCAGCACCGCCTCAGGGTTAGTCTTCTTCAGTTCCTCATAAAATCCCTGGGAAAAGGGTTCCGGCAGCTCATCTATAACATCCAGGCGCCAGCCGGCCACCCCTTCCTTCATCCAATGATGAAGCACACTGTCCTCATCGCTTATGATAAAGTTTCTATAGGAGGGCGTTGTCTCCCTCACATTGGGCAGGGTATTAAAATCCCACCAGCTGTCATACTCAAAGGGCCAGTTGCGGAAGCTGTACCATTCATAGTAGGGCGAATCCTGGGACTGAAAGGCCCCCACCGTATCATACTCCCCCTTGCGGTTGAAGTAACGGCTGTTGCTGCCCGTATGGCTGAAGACGCCATCAATGATGATGCGAATGCCCTTCTTTTCCGCCGCCTGGATGAGGTGGCGGAAGTCCTCGTTGGTGCCCAGAATGGGATCCACTTTGTGATAGTCGCCGGTGTCATAGTGATGGTTGCTTTCAGACTCAAAGACAGGATTAAGGTAGATGACAGAAATCCCCAGATCCTTCAGATAGTCCAGCTTGTCCTCAATGCCCTTGAAATTCCCCCCAAAGAAATCGTAGGCCACGATTTCCTTGGTGTCCGGATCTTTGTAGTAGCAAGGATCATCTGACCAGTCGCCATGGTAGACTGCCCCCTTCTTGGGAACCATCTCATTGCCATGCCGGCAGAAGCGGTCAGGGAAAATCTGGTACATCACCGCATGCTTGAACCAGTCCGGAGTTTTGGCTCCCTTATTGTACACTGTTATCTGGTAGGAATAAGGCACACTGTCATAGACATCCCCTTTGCCTCCCAGCATTTCCGGATTGTTGCCATAGTAACAGGTCCCCTGGGATGTATTGATAATAAAATAATACCAAAGCAGACATCCCTTATCGGGCATAGTAAGCTCTATACTGTAAAAATAATCCGAGCCCTCGCTATGTTCCCCACATTGAAGAGGTTCCAACGTCTCACCTTTGCGCTCCTGCCAAACCCGCAGCAGCACCTTATTGATAGCCAGTTCTGTATGGATGCGCAAGCCTAGCCGCACCTTGCTGCCGGCCTCTGCCGCCCCGATGGTTGAGCGATAGTAGATATTATGGGAATTATGCTCGACATTGTTTCTATCCAGCATACTCTCTCCCTCCTTTGTCCTAGCAAAGCATCCCTGGTTTTCTGTTGTATGGCAGCTTATGTCAAAAAGGGCGGCCCAAGGACCGCCCCCTTTTTTTACTTGCTTTACTCTGCATCCTTAGCCAGCAGCTTCTCGTAAAGCTGCTTGTACTCACGGGCAGATTCTGCCCAGCTGTAGTCAGAAGTCATGGCATTGTTCACAATCTGACGCCATTCTCCTGGATTCTCATAAGTGGAGAGAGCACGCTTAAGTGAATACATCATCTCATGGGCGTTATAGTCCGAGAAGACAAAACCGTTGCCCTGTTTAGTATACTTGTCATAGGGAATAACCGTATCCTTGAGGCCGCCTGTCTCACGCACCACAGGGATGGCGCCATAGCGCAAGGCTATAAGCTGTCCTATGCCGCAGGGCTCATAGTTGGAAGGCATAAGGAAAATATCAGCTGCCGCATAAATGCGCTGGGCCAGCTGGTTGGAGAAGTAGATGTTCACAGACACCTTATTCGGATAACGCCAAGCCAGGCCCTTGAACCAATCCTCATAAACCTTGTCACCGGTACCAAGCAGCACGAACTGGATATCCTCATGGAGAAGGATTTCATCCATCATGCGCACGATAAGGTCCATGCCCTTGGCTGCCACCAGACGGGAGACCAGCGCCACCATGGGTACCTGACGCTTGTTGGGCAGTCCCAGAAGATTCTGGAGCTCCGTCTTATTGTCAGCCTTGCGGGAGGGGTCCTCCTCATCGTAGGTCTCAAAGAGATTCTTATCCGTCCTGGGATTGTAGGTATCATAGTCAAGGCCATTGACTATGCCGAACAGGTCATCCTTGCGGCTGCGCAGGAGACCATCCAGATGCTCACCGAAGTAGCCGTACTGAATTTCCTGGGCATAAGTCTTGCTGACGGTGGAAATATAGTCAGAGTAGATGATGCCGCCCTTCATGAAGTTCACAGCATCATAGAACTCCAAATCGCCATTGTTGAAATACTTCCAGTCAAGGGCCAGCACATCTGCCATGACATCCTTTGGGAATACCCCCTGGTATTTCAGGTTGTGGATGGTGTAGAGCGTGCGAATCTTCTCGTAGCGCTCATCACCCTTATGCTCCAGCTTCAGGAATACACTGATGAGGCCGGCGTGCCAGTCATTGCTGTGAATGATATCAGGCCAGAAATCCATAGCCGGCAAGAGACAAAGGACAGCCCGGCAGAAGAAGGAGAATCTTTCTGCATCATCATCATAACCATAGAAACCTTCACGGTTGAAATATTCCTCATTATCAATGAAGTAATAGGTTACGCCCTCATATTCCAGCTTTTCCAGCCCCACATACTTGGAGCGCCAAGCCACATTCAGCTCCCCATCATAGACATGAGTCATCTTGGAACGGTACTCTTCCGGAATCTTGCCAAACTTGGGCATGACTACACGGACATCCACGCCCTCCAGGCGCAGGGCTTTGGGCAGGGACCCGGCCACATCCGCCAATCCCCCAGTTTTTGCAAAAGGCACCGCTTCCGATGCTACATATAGTACGTTCATGCCTTATGTCCTCCTTTATGATGATTAATCTATTTTTATTTGTCATTGACGGCTGACTTCGCCACGGCAGCCTTTCTGCCTGCAGACGTCTTGACGGCAACTGCTTTGGCTGATTTTTTGCCCCCAGACGTGCTGCTTGCTGACCTTCTGACCCTGGCGGCCTCGGTCTTGGGCTTTTCTTTGCCTTTTTCTTCACGTCCCTTGACAGATACTTCCATAGGCAGTTCAGGGACTACATAACCTGCCCCAGCCTGACCCTTCACCCGCAGATAGACTGTGGCCAAAGGAGGCAGGGTAAGGGTGATGGATTGCTCACGATTATGCCAGGAAACAGATTCCGTCTGGATGTCCCCTGTATTTCTTACGCCGCTGCCGCCGTAGCCCTTGTCATCAGAGTTGAATACTTCCACATAAATGCCCTTTGAGGGAACACCTATGCGGTAATTTTGGCGTAGTTCCGGCGTAAAATTGCAAATAGCGATGAGAAAATCATTGCTGTCCTTGGCCTTGCGGATAAAGGACACCACACTGTTCTCATTGTCGTTGCAGTCAATCCACTTAAAGCCATTCCAGTCAAAATCAACTTGCCACAAGGCTTTGTTGTCACAATAAAATTTGTTGAGGGTTCGGGAATAACTTTCCAAGCCCTCATGCATGGGATACTGGCTCACCAGCTGCCAATCCAGGGCATCATCGTAATTCCACTCTGTGAACTGGCCAAACTCCCCGCCCATGAACAGGAGTTTCTTGCCCGGGTGTGCCATCCAATAGCCGTAAAAGGCCCTGAGTCCGGCAAACTTCTGCCAGTAGTCCCCCGGCATCTTGGCTATCAGGGAACACTTGCCATGCACCACTTCATCATGGGAAAGGGGCAGGACAAAATTCTCTGAGAAGGCATACATAAAGGAAAATGTCACCTTGTCATGGTTCCATTTGCGGTAAATAGGGTCAAGACTCATATACCTGAGCATATCGTTCATCCAGCCCATATTCCACTTGTAGTTGAACCCCATCCCCCCCATATACACCGGCCTGGAAATAAGGGGCCAGGAGGTGGATTCCTCTGCAATCATCAAGGCCTGGGGATGATATTTGAAAACAGCCTCATTGAGCTTCTTCAAAAAATCCATAGCCTCAAGATTGCCTGTATCACCATACTTATTGGGCTGCCACTCGCCTTCCTTGCGGCCATAGTCAAGATAGAGCATATTGGCCACTGCATCTATGCGCAGCCCGTCAATATGGAATTCCTCAAACCAAAACATGGCATTGGAAATAAGGAAGCTTTGCACCTCGGTACGGCCGTAGTCGAAGTTGGTGGTGCCCCATTCCCAGTTCTCAGCCAGCTGCTCATTATCTGACTCATAAAGATTCATTCCGTCAAAATGCCTGAGGCCCTGCTCGTCCTTGCAGAAATGCCCCGGCACCCAGTCCATGATGATGCCTATGCCATTCTGGTGGGCTGTATCCACCAGATAGCGGAAATCATCCGGGGCGCCGTAGCGGCTGGTAACCGCATAGTAGCCTGTAGCCTGATACCCCCAGGAACCATCGAAGGGATGCTCACACAGGGGCATAAACTCAATATGGGTATAGTGCATGTCACGGACATACTTTACGAGCTGGTCTGCCAGCTCCCGATAGGACAGGTACTCCCCCTCCTCGCTGCGCCGCCAGGAACCAGCATGCACTTCATAGGTAAGCATGGGACGGCTGTAGGAAGATTCCTCCGCCCTCTGCTTGCGCCATGCGCCATCATGCCACTTATAGTGGTTCATATCATATAAGCAGGATGCTGTCAAAGGCTTTCTCTCTGCATAGACCCCATAGGGGTCGGCCTTCATGATATGAGGGCCTCCCCACTGAGGCTCTATAGCATATTTGTAGATTTCCCCTTCTGACAATCCTTCTATGAAGACCTGCCATATCTCGCCATCGCCCGCCTTGGTCATGGGACTTACGCGGGTGTCCCAGTTGTTGAAATCACCCACCACACTGACGGATTTGGCATGGGGTGCCCAAACGGCGAACCTCACGCCCTTTTTGCCCTTTTGCTTGGCAAAATGTGCCCCGAGCATCTCATAGGCATGATAGTTTGTCCCCTGATGGAACAAGTACAGATCAAACTCACTCAGCTCAGAAGTCTTCACAGACAATCCCCCTTGCTTTTGTTGGTAAATCTGTTGCTGCGACTCATACTGCTTGTATTATTAGCTGATTATGCACGGCTTCACACGCCAAATTTCATTAGCATACTCGTCAATGGTGCGGTCAGAGGAGAACCGGCCGGAGTTGGCAATGTTCACTGCCGAGGACTTCAACCAGTCAAAGCGCTTCACATAGCGGCGCATAGCCTCCTCGTGAGCCTCGCTGTAGGCATAGAAATCCTTCATGATGAAGAACTCGTCATTGCTATGGAGAATGTAATCATAAAGGGAACGGAAATCTCCGTACCTGCCGTCCACCAGCTGATTCATGACGTTGCGCACCATTTCATTGCTGTTGAACTCGTCCCAGGCAGAATAGCTGCCGTTGGCGTAATAAGCCAGCACTTCCTCAGCCCTGAGGCCGAAGAGGATAAAGTGGTCATCGCCGCCTACCGCATCGCGGATTTCCACGTTGGCCCCGTCAAGGGTGCCCAAGGTCACGGCGCCGTTCATCATGAACTTCATGTTGCCCGTACCGGATGCTTCCTTGGAGGCAGTGGAAATCTGCTCGCTGATATCAGCTGCAGGATAGACAATCTCGCCCAGGGACACGCCGAAGTTCTCAATAAAGGCCACCTTCAGCCTGTCACGGGTAACTGGGTCATTGTTGATTTTGCTGCCCACTGCGTTTATGAGACGGATAGTCTCCTTGGCAATGAAGTAGCCAGGTGCCGCCTTGCCACCGAAGAAATAGGTGGTGGGCGCCATATCATAGTTTGTATCATTCTTCAGTCGGTCATACTGATACATGATATGCAGGATATTCATGAGCTGACGCTTGTAGGAATGGATACGCTTCACCTGAATATCGAAAATAGAGTTGGGGTCAAGCACCAAACCGTTGTTGTGCTGCTTGATGTACTCAGCCAGCTTCTTCTTGCGGATGGTCTTGATGTTCTCCAGCTTGCTGAGGAAGGGTTTATCATCCACATAGTCGTTCAACAAGTCCAGCTGCTCCGGATAGCGGTGCCAGCGGCGGCTGCCGATGGTATCATCAATGAGGTCTGACAGTTCCGGATTGGCCCCCATGAGCCAGCGGCGATGGGTAATGCCGTTGGTCTTATTGTTGAACATGCGGGGATAGAGCTCATAGAAATCACGCAGGGTGGTATTCTGGAGAATCATGGAATGGATCTCTGCCACCCCGTTGACGCTGTGGGAGCCGATGATGGCCAGGCGAGCCATGTGCACCAGGCCTCCCTCGATGATAGAGATGGCCCGAACCTTGTGGTCATCCCCGGGATAGCGCTTCCGCACGAAATTCAGATGGCGACGGTTAATCTCATCGATAATCATGTAGATGCGGGGCAGAAGCTCCTTGAACATATCCACGGGCCAAGTCTCCAGGGCCTCCGGCAGAATGGTGTGGTTTGTGTAGGCTACGGTATTTCTAACCATGGCCCAGGCCTCTTCCCACTCCATCTTCTCCTCGTCCACAAAAATGCGCATGAGCTCCGGCACAATAAGGGCCGGATGCGTATCATTGATATGGAGGGCAATCTTCTGGGGGAAGTTGCTCATGGCAGAGCCCGTCTTCTTGTAGTGGCGGACAATGCTCTGGACGCCGGCGGACACCAGGAAGTACTCCTGAATGAGCCTGCGCTGGCGGCCTTCATAGCTGCTGTCATCGGGGTACAGGTAGCGGGTGATGTTCTCCACAAAATTCCTGTACCGCTCCTTCTGCTGCAGCTGCTCGTGGGTAATGAAACCGTAATCTGAGAAATCACGGTTTACCTCTGCATTCCAAAGGCGCAGGTTATTTACCGTATTATTATGGTAGCCCACCACCGGCACATCATAGGGTACCGCCATAACGGTGGTGGCATTCTCATGAACCAATTCCAGCTCACCATTGCCCAAATCCTTCATGTACGCATTACCGAAGAACTTAACGTCAATGGCCTTATCAGCCTTGCGGTACTCCCAGGCAAAGCCGTTCTTCAGCCAGTTGTCAGGGATTTCCGCCTGCTGGCCATCGATAATCTTTTGCTCGAAAAGGCCGAACTGGTAATGGAGGCTGCAGCCGTGGCCTGCCAGGCGGTGAGCCGCCATGGAGTCAATGAAGCAGGCAGCAAGACGGCCTAAACCGCCGTTGCCCAGACCTGCATCCGGCTCTTCCTCATATACATCTGAAAGCTCCAGCTTGAAATCATCCTGCAGCACTTCCTGCACGGCTTCCTCGATGCCCAGATTGATAAGGTTGGATTTCAGGAGACGCCCCAGCAGAAACTCAATGGAGAAATAATAAACCTGCTTCTCCTGACGCTCATCGTAGGTCCTGTTGGTCTTAATCCAGTTGTCGGAAATGTACTGCTTGGCTACTGAAGCCACTGTCTGGTAAATCTCATTTTTGGTCAATTCACTGAGCTCACGGCCCCACATAATGTGTACAGTGCTTATGAAGCGTGTCTTCAACTCGGCCTTAAGCTTCTCATAAGCCTTATCCTTGACCTTGTTTACTTTCTTTTCTCTTGCCAAAAAAAACACTCTCCTTCACTGAACGCTGAAAGCTGTCGCTTGCAGCAACTGAAAAAGCCGTCGTAAAGAGCCCCGCCAAAAGCAGGCTAAAACCTCTTTACAACGGCTTGCCTTTTCTTTAAATTACTACATTTTTGGTAATTATGAGAGGATAATTTGGTGCCCCCTTGAGCCATTTGTCCTTTGTGATAACAACATTCTTATCACAAATGACATTCTCTATGAGAGAACCTTCCTTAATATCGCATTTCTGCATGATGATGGAATTTTTGATCTTCACATCCTTGCCCACTTTAACACCGCGGAACAGGATGCTGTTCTCCACCTCACCGCGAATCTCGCAGCCATTGGCTATCAGGGAATTCCTGACATCAGCACTTTCTTTGTACTGCACCGGAACTTCGTCCTTCACCTTGGTGTAGATTGAGTTGCGGCCCATAAACAGCTCTTCCCAGTTCTCCGGCTCCAAAAGGTCCATATTAGCCTTGAAATATGCCGCCGTGGAATCCACATGGGCCACATAGCCGTCATGCTCACAAGCATAGATATTATATTCGCCGGCACGGCGGATAAGGCCGTCCATCATGAGGTCCTGGCCGCCATGCTCAAAGGAATAGCGCACCATTTCAGCAAAGATACGCTTCTCCATCAGATAGACATTCATGGAAACCTTGGAGCCATCATACACTACCGGCTTCTCAGCAATGTCCTCCACCAGGCCATTTTCAGCCGTCTCAATCACCACATTGCGGCCTGCCGTTTCGTGGCTGGAAGTATAATAAACCATGGTGATATCCGCGTCGGTATTCTGATGGAAACGCAGGAGCTGGCTGAAGTCCACATTGTAGACAAAGCTGCCACTGGTCAGCAAAACATATTTTTGGGAACTGTGTTCAAAGAAATCAAGGTTGTGGTAAAAATTCTTGAGATCGCCTTTACGTGTAGCTGCTACTTCATCATTGGGGGCAGGGAGATAAAACAGGCCGTCATGGCGACGGGCCAAATCCCAATCCTTACCTGACCTAAGGTGGTCAAGGACGGAGCGAGGCTTATCCGGCAGCATGACTCCCACATTCTGGATGCCAGAGTTCACCATGCTGGAAAGCGTGAAATCAATCAAGCGGTAACGCCCTGCAAAAGGCATAGATTCTACAGCGCGACGGTCAGTCATCTCTCGAATCAACTTGTTATCTTCCTGAAGATTGATTATCCCCATTACTGTTTTCAATTTTAATTCACTCCGATCTCGTGGTCTTCCTATTTGAGCAAGTCTCAGCCTACCTGCTTGCCGCTTTTGGCTGCCTCAACAGTCTCACCCTCAGCCACCACCGTGATAGCTCCGAGCTCGCCTGCGACCCTGGCACCCTCGGCAATCTCGCAGTTCTGGGCCACAATGGCATAATCCACAACTGCACCATCACGGATTACCGTAGAAGGCATGATAACGGAATTAGTGACCTTGGCTCCCTTGCCGATGCGCACGCCGGGGAAGATGATGGAGTTTTCCACCTCACCCAGTACCATGGAGCCCTCGCTAATCATAGCCTTTTTGACCTTCGCATCCTTGCCGACATAATGCGGCGGGAAGGGCTGGTTGGAAGAGTAAATCTTCCAGTCGCCGTTGAGCTCAAAGGGGGGCTTGTCCTGCAAGAGGTCCATATTGGCCTGCCACAAGCTCTCGATGGTTCCCACATCCTTCCAGTAACCATCAAAGGCGTAGGAATAGAGGCGTCCCTTGTCAGCAAGCATCTTCGGGATGATATTCTTGCCGAAGTCATGGGCAGAAGTCTCGTCCTTGGCATCATCCTCAAGATATTTCTTGAGGTAGCTCTTGTTGAAGATATAGATACCCATGGATGCCAGATTGCTCTTGGGCTTGGCCGGCTTCTCCTCAAACTCCAGGATACGACCGGACTTGTCCGTATTCATAATGCCGAAGCGGGGAGCCTCGTCCCAGGGAACTTCGAAGACACCAATGGTGGCTTCTGCCTTATTCATCTTATGGGATTCCAACATCCAGGAATAATCCATGGTATAGATGTGGTCACCGGAAAGGATAAGCACATACTCCGGGTCTGCCAAATCAATAAAGTTCAGATTCTGATAAATGGCATCTGCTGTGCCCTGATACCAGTCAGCCCCCTTCTCACGGGCATAAGGAGGCAGAATGAACACACCGCCATCACTCTTGTCCAGGTCCCAGGCACTACCGGAAGCCAGATAATTGTGAAGCTCCAGCGGACGGTACTGGGTCAAAACACCGACCTTATCAATACCCGAGTTAGCACAGTTGCTCAGCGGGAAATCGATAATCCGATATTTGCCACCAAAAGGCACAGCCGGCTTGGCGATTTTCTTCGTCAAAGCCCCCAGGCGGCTGCCTTGCCCGCCTGCTAGAATCATTGCTAAGCATTCTGTCTTTCTCATAAAAAATCCCCCTTGGATATCTTGTGACGAACGGCTCCCCATTTATGACCGAAACGTCTTTGTACTTCTATAATAACAGAAAAATCTCTGTTAGTATACACAATTAACACAATTTAAGTATTGTATACATTATTCTATATAAAATGTAATCCAGTTCGATATTACCAGCCAAACATCCAAGGTATCGCGTAAAAACCCGTTCCCATTGCCAAAGCCGGTGGAGATGCCCATCCACGAACACCTCGCTGTGCTTTTTTTGCGCAAATATCCAACTTCATACAAGCATTTTCCCGCAAGCACAGAAGGAATCACCCTACATTTAGGTTACTTATTCTCTATGGCAGAAGCAATTTCCTGCCTGGAAAGCAAAAATATCAGCGTTTTTTTCTAATACAAGTATCAAACAACTGATTGTCTCGAAAAAAGTTATTTTTTTGATAATTTTGTCACTAAAGGAAAGCCCACACAAGAGCCCCCAGCCCCATGGCCATGCCAAAACCCTTGCACAGATTGCCAAAAATCTGGCCCTGCCGCCCCCACATCTTCGCTGGCAAAGGATGTATCAGGTAAATCATCACCGCAGCGCCAAAGAGCAGCAGCTGCAAGTCTGACGACCAAAACGCATAGCCAAAAACTGCTGCCGCCATGCCAAAGGCCATAAGAACGCCCTTGTCCAGCCCCTTTTTTTCTTCCTGGGGCTGGACCATTTCCTCCGGCCTCCTGGCCACAGGCATGCCCAGTTCATCCTTCTTTTCCGAAGCGAACCACCTGTAACGCATCACGGGCGCCTCCCAAAGTAAAACTTCCTGGCCTTCTGGACAAGCTCCGGCATCCTCGCATAAAGGTTCCTGCCCGGACAGGCTGTGTCATTAAAGTCCCTGTGCCCGAAGATGGTATCATCTCCAGGCACCAGGCCATAATTGATACAGAGGGCTGATAGAAGCCTCCCTGCAGATTCCATCTGCGCCGCCATGGGCTGGGACTCTTCAAAGTTCCCCACAATGTTTATGCCCACAGTGTGCCAGTTCTCACCATAGCAGTGAGCCCCCACTGTGTCTCTGGGACGTCCCTGCTCAATGGTGCCATCCTTGCGTATGAGGTAATGATAGCCGATACCAGACCAGCCCTGGTTCTGATGCCAAGAATGAACCGTCTCTGCAGAAACATCTGCATCGGTATTGCCAATGTGATGGACCACAATAGCATCTGTCTGCTCGCGGTTTTCCAATGCGCCGAATTTCAGGTACGTGGGTTTTACTTTCACCCCCGCCCAGGCCTCCTTCACCTGCCAGGCAGCCTCCGCCCGTTCCTCCATTATCAAGGAAGGCATAATCAGCCCGCCAAGGGCAAAAAAGGTGATGTTTTTCAAAAATTCTCTACGCTTCATTATCAACCGCCTATCAATGAACACATCTATTATAGGCAATCGCAAACGAAAAATCTAGTGAAAAAAGTCATATTCAACAAGTTTTTTTCATAAATATTTCTATCCGACTGCACATTTAAGCAAAATACTGTGATAAAAATTGAGTTTTTGCCAATCTCAACTTATGAGCGAAAGCAGCCAGCCCCCCTTGCCGTCCAGCTGCAATTTGGAGCGATGCTGGGACATAAGGGTGGAACGATGCCCCACGCTCATGATGTTAAGCTGTGGCAGCTCCTCCTTCAGCAAGCGGTACATCTCCTGTTCCCTGTCCTCATCCAGGGCAGAGGTAGCCTCATCCAGGAAAACCCAATCAGGTCTTGCCAGCAGTATCCTGGCAAAAGCCAGCCGCTGCTGTTCTCCCAGAGAAAGGATACGGCTCCAATCATCCGTCTCATTCAGTTTATCACCCAAAGCTGCCAAACCTGCCTTGGCCAGCACCTCCCTGAGCTTCTCATCTTCAGGTATTTCCGCTCCGGGGTAGCAAAGGGCTCTCTTCAGACTGCCCAAGGGCAAATAGGGACGCTGGGGCAGGAACAATACTCTGCCTTCCTTGGGCAAAGCCAGTTCTCCCTTGCCATAAGGCCATATCCCTGCCAAGGTGCGCAGCAGTGTGCTCTTGCCGCAGCCGGAGCTTCCCATAACAAGGATGCGGCTGCCAGAGGTAAATTCTGCCTCCAGGGATTTTACCAGCTCACGGCCATCGGGAAGGGCCACTGTCAGATCTCTGACCCCAAGATTTCTACCATCAGACTCGATCCTGCGCACGCCATTTTCCACGGCAGAAACTTCTTCAATATGCTGACGGAAGCTGCCAAGACGGCGTGTAACAGCTGCCAGCTGGGCAATGCTGTCGTAAGAAGTCACAAAATATGACAAGGCATCCTGCACCCTGCCAAAGGCAGAAATAGTCTGCATCAAACCGCCCAAAGCCATAGTCCCTGCAAAATATTGCGGCGCCGCCAAGACCAATGGCACAATGACTGCCAGCTGTGCGTAGCCATTGATATAGAAGTTCAAAAGCTTGGTCTGGCGCATGAGCTGCCAAAAATTGCCAATAACCTTGGCAAATCTCTCCTGAAAGCCCACGCCCTCAGGCCCTTCACCCCGATAGAAAGCAATGCTCTCACTGTTTTCCCTGACCCGCATCATATTGAAACGAAAATCTGCCTCATAGCGTTGCTGGTCAAAATCCAGGCCAATCAGCTTGCGCCCCACCAAATGGGCAGCGCCAGTGCCAAGCACTGAATAGATCAGGGAGAACCAGAACATGTAGCCATAGATGACAAACTCATGACCGCCCAAAGGCACAGTAAAGGCTCCGGAAAGATTCCAAAGCACCACTGCAAAAGCGCCCAAGGTAGTCATTTCCTTCAAAAAGCCCACCAAGAGCTGCAGGGTAAGGCTGACAAACTGGTTGATATCCTCGCTGATACGCTGGTCAGGGTTATCAGTGTCGCTTTGGAGCACCTGCAGACGGTAATAGGCCTGCTCCTTCATCCACTCCGCCAGGTATCTGTCAGTCATCCAGGTACGCCACTTCAGCTGCAGCATCTGCCGCAGATAGATGGCATAAACGGCAATGATGATATAAATAAAGGCCAACGCCGTAAACTCTCCCACCAAGGGCCAGAACAGTTCCTCCTGATAGCCCTGGAGAGCATTGTAAAAAGAATTGTACCAATTGTTTATCTGCACCAGCAGGTAAACGGCGGCAAAGTTCAATCCTATGACCACCGCCAAAAGTCCCAGAGCCTTCCACTTTTCCTCTGAGCGCCAGTAACCTTGGCAAAGCTGCCAGAAAATCTTGAAATAACTATTGCTGCTTTTAGACTGCAACTCTCTTCACTCCTTCTATATTTACTCACAACACAGCTTATGCTAAACTTACCCTATAGGATACACCTCAAGGGAGGCTTTATATGATGACAATCTATATTCTTGGCCTTGCTGCCATAATCCTTCTAATCATACTTTACCGCAAGACCCGCAGCCGCAAGGCTTTCTATGGCTTTACCCTTACCATCCTGCTGGCAGGGGCCATTGCCTACTTCGCCTGGCCCGCTGCCCAGCCTCCCCAGGAAGGCATGAGCGAAGAACAACGCTACGCCATCATGCAGGAGCAACAGGTCTTTGCCGCTTGGTATGAGGACTATCAACGGGATTTAAACGAGCTGGACAGGAACTGGCAGTGGTACCACCACATTCTGGAAAGCTTCAAGGAAGACAACATCAGCCTCCAGACCGTTTATACCCGGCTGAAGCAGCTGGAACTTGACAGCATCCAGCTGCGGGACCGCATGGCCGCCCGGAAGGTCCCCCTGGAACTTTCCGACTACACCTACGACCAAACAGCCCAGCTGCTGGCCAAGACCAATGACTACATCAATGCCCAATACCGTACCATAGCCCTCACCAAAGCTGCCGCCGACCCTGCCCTGATGCCCACCAAGGACCAGGCAGAACAAAGCCGACTGCTGCAGAACGTCATGATCAGGGAATCACCGGTCAGACTCTTTGTGGCTGAAGAAATCGAAGCCATCAGGCATCAGCTGGAACTGCCCCAAGAGCAGAGCACACCCTCGCAAGATGATATCAAAACCGAATAAAAAACACCTAAAACTCAGAAAAGGCTGCATGACGTGCCTAAGGCACCGATGCAGCCTTGTTTTATATGAAATTATCTAGCCATGGCTGCCCTGCGGGCACGGAAGCGAGCCCGCAGACGATACCAAAGCATAGGCAGTATCAGCATAGGCACACCTGCATAAAGGGCTTCCCGCAAATCAGGAGTAAAGGCCATCACCACCAGGCAGAATACCTGGGCCCAAATGCCAAAGTAAGTCACATAAGGGAAGAAAGGCGTCTTGTACTTCAGCTTTGCCACTTCGCCGGCAGCCTCCAGCTGCCTTCTGCGCCTAAGCTGGCTCCAGCAGATGGAAATCCAGGCAATGGCGCCGGTGAAGCCCGACACTGCCAGCAGATAGGTGTAGATAGCCGAGTCAGGATTGAAGGCGTACAGGAGAATCACCAGCCAGCAGGCACAGATGGAGAAGATTATCGCATGGGAGGGCATTCCCTTCTTGCTGATATGGGAAAGGGAGCGTGGCGCCATATCCATTTTGCCCAAAGCGTAAAGCGCCCTGGCTGCCCCGTAAAGACCGGAATTGGAGCAGGAAACAGCCGCCGTCAAAATCACCATGGCAAAAACTGCCGCAAAACCGTGCAAGCCATACTCAGACATGGCTGCCGCAAATACACTCTCCTCCAGGGTAGCTTTGTCCCAGGGAAGGATGCTGATCAGCAGGGTAATGGGAATAATATAAAGAGCAATAATGCGCCAGGTCACGTTGCGCACGGCAATGGGGATGCTCTTCTCAGGCCGCTCACACTCCCCTGCGGCCAGACCAATAATCTCCGTACCCTGGAAATTCACCAAAATGATAATCATGGTCATAATGATAGCCCAGTACCCATTGGGGGCAAAGCCACCACTGCCCAGCAGCACCAAAGAGCCGATATAGCCCTGGTCACCTATAAGCCCCAGGCAGATGAGGCCAGCCACCAGGCTGAAGGCCACCAGTGCCACAATCTTTATCAGAGAAAGCCAGAACTCGCTCTCACCGAACTTATCGACATGAAAGAGGTTAAGCGCCGTGACAATCAGCCCAAAAAGCACTGCCCACCAAAGCTGACTGACCTGGGGCAGGAAATTTTCCATAATAATGCCCGCAGCAATCATCTCCGAAGGAACATAGGAAACCCAGGTGAGCCAGTAAGCCCAGCCCACACCGCAAGCCCAGGTTGGGGAAATATTATCCCGGGCATAGTTCACAAAGGAGCCGGAGATGGGTTTTTCCACCGCCAGTTCCGCCAGACAAAGCATGACGCATAATACAATAATACCGCCCAAAAGGTAGGCAAGTATTGCAGCCGGGCCAGCCTGTTCCAGCACATACCCGGTGCCAAGGAAGTAACCGCTGCCGATGACCCCCCCAAGGGAAATCAACTGCAGATGACGGTTCTTCAACCCCCTGTTCATTTTCGATTCGTTCATGGCCTCATTAACACAACCTTCCCAGTCCCGCTGCTCTACTGCATCTTGCACACCAGAGGGCGCAACCCTCAGGTCATCCGCGGGGCTTAAAATATAGAAACAAATATCACCTCAAGGATACTACAAAACGAGAGCAAATACTATAGCTTTTAAAAATTTTATCATGATATAATATCAATAACGATTTTAACCGCCCACGGAGGAAAACATGGAAACATACCGCACTATTGCCGAAAAGGATGACAGCCTTGAAACTCTCTATGAAATACAGAAATCAAAATTCATAACCCACCTTTGTCACACAGACAGTGAAGAAGAGGCCCGGTCCTTCATACAAGCCATGAAGAAGCGCTACTATGATGCCCGCCACAACTGCTCCGCCTATGTGCTGGGAGAAAAAGGCGACAAGCAAAAATCAAATGATGACGGCGAGCCGGGGGGCACCGCCGGGGCTCCCATTCTGGAAGCCATCAAACAACAGGGTCTTACAGACATAGTTGTAGTAGTCACCCGCTACTTTGGCGGCATCAAGCTGGGAGCCGGCGGCCTTATCAGGGCCTACAGCCACGCCGCCGCCCTGGGATTGCAGGCTGCCACCATCCTGGAGATGACCCCCTTCCAGGAAATCACCGTTACTTTAAGCTATGACCAGCTTGCCATAATAGAAAACTACCTGCGGAAGGAAAACATCCGCACTGGGGAAACCGGCTATGCAGAAAACGTCACCCTGCCCCTGCTGCTGCCTCCCGACCAGGTGGAAAAACGACTTGCCGAGCTTACCGATCTGACTTCCGCCAGATTCACCCACGAAAAAGGCAGGCTTCTCAGCCTGCCTATCGAAGTGTAAGATGCCCTGGCGCCGCTTATTTGGTTATATTCTTGCCGAACCACTTTTCGGAAATCTTGGCCATGGTGCCATCAGCCTTCATCTCATTGAGAACCTTCTGCACCTCATCACGAAGCTGCTGGTCATCCTTCCTGAAGCCAATGCCAAAGGTACTCACAGGCCCCACTGCCACATTCACCGCCTCCAGCCTGTCCGCATGCTTGCTCATGTAGTAACGGCCCACAATTTCATCTCCCACCACTGCATCAATGCGGCCATTCTCAAGATCCATGAAGGCGGAAACGAAATCAGAATACTTCTTGACTTCCTTCACATCCTTCTTGAAGAACTCGCTGCCGTCCATGTACTCCTCGGAGGTGCTGGCACTCTGGGTGCCCACTGTCTTGCCGGCCAGGCTCTTTTCATCAGTAACAGAAGTATCCCCCTTCTTCACGAAGATAATCTGGCGGTTGTCCATGTAAGCATCGGAGAAGAGCATGTTCTCCTTGCGCTTCTCGGTTATATCAAGGCCGTTCCAAAGCACATCCACTCTGCCGCTCTTGAGCTCGGCTTCCTTGCTGGACCAGTCAATAGCCTTGAACTCCACCTCACGGCCCAGACGCTTGGCAGCCTCCTTGGCCAGGTCAATGTCAAAGCCCGTAATCTGGCCGTCATCACCCTTGAATCCCATAGGAGGGAAGTTGTCATCCAATCCCACAATAATCTTCTTGGCCTCGCTGGCTGAACTGCCGTTGCTGGCAGCCTGCTGCTGTCCACCACAGCCTGCAGCTGCCATCATCATTACTGCCAAGCCAGCAGCCAGTAAATTCTTCCACTTCATATCCTCATCCCTGTCCTTTCCTTTATCTTATTAAAGTATTACATGAGAGTATTATACCCCATGAGTTGTAACATTGTCAAGGATAGCTGCCTGCAGCAAAGCTGACATTTTTTACCCGGACAGCAGGTATTATTATCAGCAGGTAGAATAATACCCGTAAGGAGTGAATGCGTTTAGGAGGGGATTTATCGTGCGCGCAGTATCAGTTGAGGACCTGAAACCAGGCATGACTCTGGCACGAACCGTTACCAATGACGAAATGATAGTGGTTCTGTCTGAAAATACATTGCTAACCAAGGCACACATTACCCGGCTGGGATTCCTGAACATCCCCGTTGTCTATGTAAAAGACGAATACGAGCTAAGCCAGAACTACCTGGTGGCCACTTCTATCTTCAACCGCAGCAATGCCTTTGTGCGGGAATACGACGGCGTAGTGAAGAGCGCCAAAAAGATATTTGAAGATACCAACAAGACAGGCACTGTGCCTGTGGAAGAAACCCACACCATCATAGAAAAAGAAGTGGGCCCCATGGCCAAAAACAGCGGAGCCATCGACTATCTCTACGAGCTGAACCATCTGGCCAGCGACATTTACAACCACTCCCTGCGTGTTTCCATCCTGGCAGGGGTCATTGCCAAATGGATGCGCTTCGGCCCACGAAAGACCCAGGACATTATTTTGGCAGGATTTCTCCACGACATCGGCAAGACAAAATTCTCCCAAAGGCTTTTGGAGAAACATGTTTCCAAAATGACCGACGAGGACTACGAGGCTTATATACAGCACACCGTGGACGGCCAGCATGTCCTAAACGCCCTGCCGGACCTTTCCGAGGGAGTTAAACTGGCCGCCCTGCAGCACCATGAGCGCATGGATGGCAGCGGCTATCCCTTCGGCTCTTCCGGCCAGGATATCCACGAATACGCCCGCATCGTCGCCGTGGCAGACATCTACGACAACATCACCACGGAGCGGGAAGGCTTTGTGAAGGAAACTCCCTTCACCGCCATAGCCTACATCACAGAGCACATGTTCACTACCCTGGACCCCGGAGTATGCATGCCGGTGCTGACCCATATCACAGATGCCTTCCTGGGCTCCAAGGTCATGCTAAACGACGGCACCAAGGGAATTATTGCCGCCTACCCCAAGGACTACGCCGGGCTGCCCATCATCAGCAACGAGGAGGAGCAGCTCATTAACCTTAACGACCATCCTGAGCTGAAAATCGTGGAATACAACCCCAAATGAAACTTGCCCATTGAAAAAAGCCCCTGACGGGGCTTTTTCAATGCCTGTCTGTATGCTTCCAAGGCTCAAAGCTTGAACCTTTCCACCTGCTTCAAAAGCTTCTGGGTGCCTTCCAGGGAGGCGGTCACCCTCTCCATAATGGTATTGGCATTTTCCGCCATATCCGTAACCTTTTCCGCAATGCGGGTATTGCCCATGGCACCCTCGTGGGCAGCCTTGGCAATCTCATCCATGGCGACGCTCATGGTGCCTATGTCGGCAGTGAGCTTTTCTGCCGACTCTGCGCTCTGGCGAGTAAAGCCGTTTAAGTAGGCCGCATCCTGCTTATACCGCTCGGCAGTTTTGCCCATGGCATCGTAATCCACCTGGACAGTGCCGTCAATAAAGTTCAGAATGCCAAATGCCCCCTTGGAGAGATTTTCCACTGCCACGGTGACCTGGCTGGTAAGTCCCTTGATGGTGCCGGCCTTCCTGACCTCATCCGCCACCACGGCAAAGCCCCGGCCTGCCTCACCGGCCCTGGCAGACTCAATAGCGGCATTCAGGGCCAGCAGATTGGTCTGCTCGGCAATCTCACTGATATCTCCCGTAAGTTCATCAATCTTGCCCACCACCTTGGAGGACTCGATGGCCTCTTCCAGGGACGCCTTGCTGTCAGCATAGAGCTTTTCTGCCACAGCGATGGACTTGGCCGTGCTTTCCTTGAGTTTCCCTGCTCTTTCGTCGATTTCCTCTGTGTACTTCTGGCTCTTTCTGGCCTCGGCGGAATTTTCTTCAAAGGCTGCCTTCAGCTGGTCGCTGAGAGTCTGCATATTCACAGTGGAAGCGGCAGTTTCCTCCATGCCGGCAGCCATTTCCTCGGTTACAGCCGACATATCCTGTGCATTGTCGTTAAGGCTGGCAACCAGCTGCTGGATTTCCGCCACCATCTCCGCATTGCTCTCTGATTCCTGCTGCACATCCTTCAGCACCTTGTGCAGGGATTCCTGCATGACGGCCACTGCCTGCACCACCTGGCCGATTTCATCCTGGCGGCGGGTGAGCTCCTGGGGGATCTCCTGGGTTCATGGGTAAGATCACCCTCTGCCACATTGTTCAGCCCCGCCACAGTGCGCTTCAAGGGACTGACGATATCCTTGGCAATATAGAGGGCAATGCCCGTGCCCAAGGCTAGACCCAACACGATAATGGCCAGGAATATCTTGATGGAACGGTCATAGGCTTCATTGTTTGCGCCAAAGAGCAGCTTGCCCTGGAACACATTATCCGGTGTCAGCACTGACATCTCACCGGATATAGCGCTGACAGAACTGAGGGCTTCAAAGGCCTTGATGCGCTCCTCCGGGGAATTGCCCAGGCTCTCCACGCTCTTTACTTTGGCTTTCACTTCCCCCAAGGAAGTTTCCATCTGGCTGATGGCCTTCTGGGCCCGCTCGCTCTTGTCAATTTCCTTTACCTTGACAACATCCCCTTCAATGGCCGCCAGGGCGCCCTCCATATCCGCCACCAGGATTTTCTTTTCCTCAGGGGAATAGTTTTTCAGCAGCAGATAAGCCACATCAACATCCAGGGCGCGGATCTGGTTATTGGCATCGTTGAGGAACTGGGTAGTCATCAGGTTGGAGCTGTAAAGGTCATCAACCGCCTGTTTTGACTGGCTGTTGTAGTAAATCCCTACCCCGGCAATGATGACCATAATAAAGAGCATCACCACAGTCAGGAGCAGTATTTTAAATCTTACAGACAAATTCTCAAGCATCTGTGCCGCCCCCCTTACTTAGCAAACTGGGAGACATTCTCCCTGGTAATGGCCGTAAAGGGCACCTGCACATCCTGAGGCTTCTGCCCCTGCATGGCCTGTTGCACCAACTTGAAGGCACCCGCCGCCTGCTCCTTGGCATCCTGCTTTACTGTCTGTGCCATTTCACCGGCCCTGATGGCTTTTAAGGCATCATCTGTGGCATCAACCCCGGAGACCAGGCACCCCTGCAGGCGCCCCGCCCCCTTGAGGGCAACGATGGCCCCCATGGCCATGCCGTCATTGCCGCATACCACCCCATCAATCTTGGGGAACATCTCCAGCCACAGTGACATGTCTTTCATGGCCTCGGCAGTGCTCCACTGGGCATCCGCAAAAGCCACCAGCTTCACATCAGAACGCTTGTCAAGGCAATACTTCTTAAACCCTTCCCAGCGCCCTTCAGCCGCCGCATTGCCCGAGGCTCCCTTCAGGTACACAATCTGAGCCCCCTGAGGCAGATTAGCCGCCATAAACTCCCCCTGCATCTTGCCTGCATCCAAATCATCCGAATATGACTTGAAAAACTCTCCTCCATCCGGGAAGCGGTTCACGCAGATAATAGGGATACCCATTTCATTGGCCTTTTGCACCGTGGGCACAATGGAGGCGCTGTCTGCCGGCAGCAGCACAATAGCCCCCGGCTTTTTTTCCAAAGCCTCAGCCATCTGGTCAATCTGGAAATTGCCATCATTCTTGCCGTCCAGATACTCCACCTGCCAGCCGGTGCTGCTTGCCTGGGCCTTGAACTCATCCCGAAGCGTATCCGTGAATCCGTCACCATCCTTGTAATTGGCATAAATTACCGTGCCGTTGTCGCCCCCGGAGGAGCCGCCGCAGCCTGTCAGGGCCAGGGCAGCCAGCACAGCTGCAGCCACTGCACTCAATGCTTTTTTCCTAACCATGGATATACCCCCTATCAAAACCGAAGGCTTAAACCTCCACATCTTTCTGCTTATGGATATTTCGACAGTTAACCTGAATATCCCTTTCAGAAAACAAAAAACAGGCAAGGACAATTATATCCTCGCCTGCCATTATAACGCTATTGTTCAAATTTTGCCGAAGGCAAAATCCTCCAATCAGCGTTTCAACGAGGCGGGAGATATATGCTCACCGCCTGTTATGCGATGAGCCCCCCATCTATAGAGATGGGGGACATCTTCTTCCTCGTTATATTTATGCTCCTGTTGCTTCTCTTGCTGCTTCGTTTTTCCCAGCCAGAGGCACCTTCAAAATAAATTTAGTGCCCTTGCCCAGACTGCTTTCCATGCAAATATCAATACCATGCTGCTCAGCAATCCACCTGGCTATGGAAAGCCCCAGCCCTGTACCGCCGGCGCCAGTTCCCTTGGTGCGGGAGGTGTCCACCCGATAAAAGCGCTCAAAGATTTTCTGCTGATTCTCCTCGGCAATACCAATACCGTCATCAGCAAAAACCAGCTCCAGAGCCTCATCTGCCCTTCTCCGGCAGGAAGCAGTAATGTGTCCGCCCTGAGGAGTATACTTGATGCTGTTCTCAAGAAAAATGCGGAACAGCTGACGCAGGGTCACCTTGTCCCCGTACACCATCCCTGGCTCATTGTCCAAAAGCTCCACACTGTGGGTCTTGGTCACCAGCTTCATCTTGTCCATGACCTCAGCCAGCAGAGCGGAAATATCCATGTTTTCCCTATGGAGCACCTGTCTTTTTTGGTCCGCCCTGGCCAGGAACAGCAGCTTTTCGATAAGCTCCTGCATATTCTCCGCCTCGGAGCGGATGGAGGCAATGCCCTCATCCAGCACCTTGGCATCTTCCCTGCCCCAGCGGGACAGCAAATCCGAATAGCCAAGAATAACCGTCACCGGCGTCCTGAGCTCATGGGAAGCATCAGACACAAAACGCTTCTGCTGCTCAAAGCCCCTTTCCAGACGCTCCAGCATGTGGTTGAAGGTCTCAGCCAGCACCGCCAGTTCATCCTTGGCGGGAGGCACCTTCAATCTCCGTCCCAACTGGGACACCTCAATCTCCCTGGCAGAGTTCGTCATATCCCTGATGGGGCTCAGAATCCTGCGGCTGACGAAGTAGCCCACCACCAAAGCCAGAATACAGCCTACCAGCGTAGTGACAAAAAGGAAATTCTGCAAGGTGGCCAGGAAATTTCTCTCTGCTGTGATGGTACGGAAGAAATGCAGCTGATATATCTGCCCCTGATAATCCAGAGTGGCCTTGGCATGGTAAATGGAGAAATTATGCAGCTCGGACACCCTCATGTCCTGGTTGGCCCAAAAGGGTGGGTCCCCAATCTCATTGGCCTCTATTTCCTCCAAAGAAGGATAGTGGTCATCATTCTGATAGATAAGCTGTCCCGTAAGATCAGTGACTCTGAGCACCACTCCGGGCATCACGGGGCTCTTGCGCCAAAAGGCAGGATTTCTCATGCGGCCGCTGTCAAAGTCCTCCAGCATGTGCCTCATGCTCATTTCGATTTCCACTTCCGCCTGATGGTAGAAGGAAAAATACACCCCCAGCCCTGTAACCACGCTGGAAAGTATCAGCACCACCATCAAGATAGCGGCATAAAGCACTGTAATCTTAGTGGATATCCTGAGCTGCAGAGCCGAATGCAGGTACACCCTGCCCAAGCGGCAATACTTCCTAATCCCTGATAACATATCCTACCCCGCGCACCGTGTAGATATATTTCTTATCGAAACGGTCATCCAGCTTGGCACGCAGGTAACGAATGTAGACATCTACCACATTGGTATCGCCGGAATAATCATAGCCCCATACCTGCTCCAAAATCTGGTCGCGGGTAAGAACCGTGCGCTTGTTGCGCATCAAGAATTCCAGCAAATCATACTCCCTGCGGGTAAGCTGTACCGGCTCACCTGCCACTTCCACTTCATACGTATTGGGATAGAGTACCAAGTCTCCCACCACATAACTGTCCCCACGGGAAACCGTCCCCGCTCCCCTGGACTTTCTCAGCACATTCCTGACCCGCGCCAAAAGTTCCTGAATGGCAAAGGGCTTGGTCATATAATCATCAGCCCCGATATCCAGGCCTTCTACCTTGTCCTCCACATCATCCCTGGCCGTAAGCATGATAATGGGCACCTCAGAGAACTCGCGAACCTTGCGGCAGATAGTCATGCCATCCATGCCTGGAAGCATCAGATCCAGCAGTATGAGGTCATAGCCGCCCTTTTTGATGAGTTCAAAAGCCTTCTCCCCGTTCTCCTCCGTAGTCACACGGAAGCCTTCATGCTCAAGCTCTATCTGCAGGAATCTGGCAATACGCAGCTCATCCTCAACAATCAGGATATGTACATTCGTGTTGTTCATGGAATCCTTACCTCCGAAATCATCTACCCGGCCAATACGGGAAACCTGAAAAAGCAGCTCCCACCTCTAAAAGAAGAGGGTACGGCCAAGCCTGTACCCTCTACTATATACCGTAATTCAAGGATTGAAAAGACACTTGGTGCAAATCTAACCCAATTTTAATCTAAGTCTAACTCAGCCCTAATAGTAAGGCAATCAGAGCTTAATCTTCACGCCTGCGCTCTCCCAAAAACATCTCCCGGAAGAGACGGATAAGATGAGCACTGGAAGTGGAAAGAGTGCGGTTCTTCAGCCAGGCAATCACCGTATGGGTGCTCATCTCCGGCTCCACCAGCTTCTTATATATAAGGTTGCCATCTGTCAGCAGCGTCTTGGAAGACACCGGCAGCAGGGCCATGCCCATGCCCATCTTGGCCAGCAGCAAATCCTGCACTATGCTGTCACTGACACAGATAATATTGGGCTCAAAGCCCAGCTTGCGGCAGTTGGCCGTGAATACCGACTGCCAGCGAAGAGGCACCAACAAAGGCACATTCTCCAGCTCCACCAGCTGCACTTCATGGGCGGACCTGCCTATTTCTTGTTCCCGGTTCATGATAACCACCAAGGGCTCATTGGGCAGCACGATGGACTCATATATCTTGGCATCTACCTGGGTGCGGGTAATGCCTATTTCTATAACCCTGTTGTCCAGGAGCTCCAAAATACGTGCTCCCTCAGCCTCCCATATCTGGTAAGTAACCTGAGGATAGCGGCGGTGGAACTCTGAAAGGAGCTCCGGTACCAGCATGGCTCCGGAGGTGGTGATAGTGCCGAGGCGCACTGCTCCTGCCACCCCGGAACCAATCTCCGTAATCTCCCTTACCGTGCCATCCACCATGCCCAGGATATGCTCCACCCGGGCATAGAGCACCCGCCCTGCATCCGTAAGGCGTATGCGGCGGCTCCCCCGCTCAAAAAGCTGCACCCCCAAAGCTGTTTCCAATCGCTTCATCTGCCGTGACAAAGCGGGCTGGGCTATATCAAGCCTTTGGGCAGCGTGACTGATGTTTCCCTCTTCCACTATGGCGTAAAACGCACGCATGTCCTTTATTTCCATCTCAGAAGCTTCCTTTCTATGCCTTTCGCGTCATATCTCCTATAATAACTATCCATTATTAACGCTATTATACGTTTTCCTAAAAAAAAGTGCAAGCAAAAAGGCTCTATCTGCATAATAGATAAGTTTCAACTCAATTAGGAGCACATTTTTCAATAAAGTGTCCTAATAAAAAGATGACAAATGTAACCTTACAAAAGGTGACGAACGCAACTTTGCAAATCTCCTCTTATATTTCTGTCAATTCGCACTTGTACTCTAGCTTTTATGTGGTATAATGTTATGACATACAACCTTAGCGAAAGGTAAGCAAAATATATAATTGAAGGAGAAAGATTTTACATGACCAGAATCAAAGACGCCCTGGATGCTGTGGCAGCAGCCATCATAGCCCAGAAAGATTACCTCTGCAGTTTGGACGCCAAAACCGGAGATGGTGATCACGGCCTCAATATGGCCAGAGGCTTTTCCGCCGTACGGGATGCCGTAGACGAAATGGCCGATACCACCAAGCCCGGCCCCGTCCTTGAAACCATCGGCCAGACCCTCATTGAAAATGTAGGCGGCGCAGCCGGGCCCCTTTACGGCACAGGTTTTCTGAAGGCAGCCCAGGCCTGCGATGATGACACCTCCATGAACATCAAGAGCTTTGAAAAACTCCTGGGCGCTGCCATCAAGGGCATTCAGGCCCGTGGCCGCGCCGAAAAGGGCGACAAGACCATGCTTGACGTGCTCATCCCCATTCACCAGTGCTTCCAACCGGAGAACACTGAGGGCAAGAGCCTCTTTGCCGTGCTGGAGGAAGCCTCCCATGCGGCCAAGGCCGGGGTGGACTACACCAAGACCATCGCAGCCAGGAAGGGCCGCGCCAGCCTGGTGGGCGAGCGCAGTATCGGCTATGAGGACCCGGGCGCAGTAAGTTCCATGCTTATGTACCGTGCCCTTTACGCCTTCCTGAAGAAGTAATAACCCCAGCCCCCTTGGAACCCTCCCCTCCCCATGAGCCGGGGAGGGTTTTTAACTGTCCCTGTTTCCCTTTCCTTTTACATATATATGTAGTATACTCTATTGAGATTAAAACCAGCGTGTTTATATAGGAGGAAAAAAATTGACTGAGAAACAAGTCCGTACCCGTTTTGCTCCCAGCCCCACGGGTTACATGCATATCGGCAACCTGCGCACCGCCCTTTATGGCTACCTGTTCGCCAAAGCCCAGAAGGGCACTTTCATCCTGCGCATTGAGGATACTGACCGGGCCCGCTATGTGGCCGACGCCGTGGACTTCATCGTCCGCACCCTGGACGCCGCCCGCATTGTGCCTGACGAAGGCCCGGACATTGGAGGCGACTTCGGCCCCTATGTCCAGAGCGAGCGCATGGAAATCTACAAGGAATACGCCGAAAAACTGGTGGAGCTTGGCCATGCCTACTACTGCTTCTGTGACCCGGACGAGAACCACTCCACCGGCGAATTCGGTGGCTATGACCGCACCTGCCGTGACCTCTCCCAGGAGGAAATCAAGGCACATCTGGAAAGCGGTGACCCCTACGTCATCCGCCAGAAGATGCCCCTCACAGGAGAAACTACTTACTTTGACGTGCTCCACGGCAATATCACCATCCCCAACAGCGAGCTGGAGGACCAGGTGCTCCTGAAACGCGACGGCATGCCCACCTACAACTTTGCCAATGTCATTGACGACCACCTCATGGGCGTCACCCATATCATCCGCGGGGCAGAGTTCATCACCTCCACCCCTAAGCATGTGCTGCTCTATCAGGGCTATGGCTGGGAACTGCCCACCTTCATCCACCTGGCTCCCGTCATGGGCAAGAACGAGGACGGCTCTGTCTCCAAGCTCTCCAAGCGCCATGGCGCCACCAGCTTTGACGACCTGGTGAAAATGGGATATCTCCCCGAGGCCATCACCAACTATGTGGCCCTCCTGGGCTGGAACCCCAAGACCACCAATCAGGAAATCTTCTCCATGGAAGAACTCATCGGCGCCTTCTCTCTCGAAGGCCTCTCCAAGTCCCCCGCTGTCTTTGACTACGACAAGCTGGGCTGGCTCAACGGCGAGTACCTCAAGGCCATGAGCGACGAGGAATTTGCAGAACGTGCCAAGGGCTTTGTAGAGAATGTGCCCGACTACCTCGAAAAGCATTGGGGCAAGCTCTGCTCCCTGCTGCGCACCCGCGTAGCCCGCTTCGGGGAAATCGGCGAGCAGATTGCCTTCCTCATCGAGCAGCCCGCCTTTGATGCCAACCTCTACGTGAACAAGCGCAACAAGGTCACGGTGGAAAAGGCCCAGGAGCTGCTGCCGGATATGATTGCTCTCCTTGAAGGTATCGACGAGGCTGGCTGGAACAACGACAACCTCTACGCCAAACTTGAAGCCTATATTCAGGAGAAGGAACTGAAGAAGGGCCTGGCTATGTGGGTACTGCGCATTGCTGTTGCAGGGAAGTCGGTCACCCCCGGCGGCGCCACGGAACTCTTGGAAATGCTGGGCAGAAAAATTTCTTTGGAAAGACTGAAAAAAAGTCTTGCAAACCTCTCTGCGATGTAATATAATATTCTCTGTCACCAAGCGTAAGCCCAGTGACCTCAACTAAATAGATGGCGCCTTCGTCAAGTGGTTAAGACACCGCCCTCTCACGGCGGGTTCATGGGTTCGAATCCCATAGGCGTCACCAGTGAATTACAGCCCGAAGCAATGCTTCGGGCTTTTTAGTGCGAAAATATGGATTGACACCACTTACCTGTGATAAAATCAATATAGAATCTAAAAAGAGACGGAGGGGTACACCATGAAGCTATGGAACGCTGTAGCCAAGCCATTCAAGAACATACACAGGATTTTCCCCACTCAGCAGGCTGAAATAGCGAAAATGATTGATGTATGCAAGGCAATCCCCAACATCAAACGCATCATCATCTTCGGCAGCAGCGTCACCGCCCAGTGCAACCCCTGGAGCGACATTGACATTTTCTTCGACCTCAGCCAGGAAATGACCAAGCTCCCCGTGGTCAAGGACACGGAAACCGTCTGGGACAAGTGGGATACCTTTTCCGTAGATAAAAACCTGCTGGACGAAATACTTAGTACGGGGGTAGTTGTTTATGAGCGATAATAAACTGACCAATGACACCCTTCTCGGCATGGCCAGGAACAACCTGACCGTTGCCAGGGAAATGTACAAACTCTACCCTGATGACAACGGCATCGTCAA
>CAJOIN010000006.1 GCA_905234515.1 uncultured Selenomonas sp. | reverse complement strand
ATAGGAGCATAGCAGAAGCCCAGCTCCGTGCCCTGGACATTGCCATGGGTGTAGGCTTCATAACGGGAAGAAATAGCCGTGGCATCATTCACCCGGAAGTTCCTGAGCATGATCATATATGTGCCTGGATTCTGGAGATCCATGCGCTTGTAGTCCAGCTCCAGGAAGTAGCCGTTCTTGTTCAGCTTGGTTTCGGCTGAGCTCCTGGCATAGAGGGCCACAAAGCGGAAGTTCTTGCCCAAGAGGGTGTCAAAGCCCACATTGGCAATGCCGTAATTGTCATCGCCAATCTGCTTGTACCCTGGGTCTACAGCACGGAAGTAATGGTAGCCGCCGTAGAGGTTGAACTTCTTGGTAAGGGGATAGCGCATGGTGATGGCCCCGTAGCCTGCCGCACTGAAGTTATTGTTGGGATTCTCAATGCGTCCCCAGGAAAGGCGGGTCTTGAGCTTCTTGCCAAACTCCACCTGCACACCGGACATAGGGTCCTCATGGGTGTAGGCATAGCCATCCACCGTGTCGAACTCGCCGAATTTCACCGTGAAATTCTTGTACTTGCCCAAAGCGTACATATTGGTGGTCTGAATGGTGCCAGGGGCGCCAGCATCCTTCTTCATGTCCAGGGTAAGCTTGTGCTTGGACTCTGCAGACCAATGCTCATTCACCCGGCCATGGCCATAAAGCTCTATATAGGCCTTGGTTGTATCATCAATCTTGTTCTCTTTGCCAAAGTGCTCATAACGGATGCGGAAGAAGCCGTCAAAGCGGAAGTTGTCCGCATTGCGCTCCAGCTCTGTCACCCGAATCCCCAGGGAAGCCAGCTCCTGGCTGAACTCGGCACTGAGCTTGTCAACAAGAGCCTTGTCCTCTGCTTTCAGGTCATTTTTCGCCATGGCCTTAGCCACCATCTGGCTCATTTCATAGCGGGTAATGGAACGGTCACCACGGAAGGTGCTGTCACCATAGCCCTCAATAACCCCATCTGCGGCCAGCTGGTCCACCGCATCATAGGCCCAATGGTCTTGGGGCACATCACTGAAGGGGTTCTGGGCGGCCTGGCCGCTGGCACTGACTAACATGGAACCTGCTGCAACTGCTGCTGCAAATAAGCTGCTCTTTTTCACGCTTTATCCTCCATTACACTCTTGCCTGCCAAATAACCGAAAGTATAAGCGCGGCCATGGCTGCAGCCCGTGACCACAATGGGATAATCCGTGGCAAAGAAGCTGCCGGAGGCGTTGCCTGCTGCATAGAGCCCGGGAATGACCTTGCGCTCCTTGTCCAGTACCTGGAGCTTGTCATTGATGGTAAGGCCCCCCAGAGTAACCAGCAAAGAAGTGCCGATATGGCCGGCGTAGAAAGGTCCCTTTTCCACCGTGGTGAGATATGTCTTGTCCTTGCCGAAGTCCTCATCCACACCCTTGCGGGCCAATTCATTGTAACGGTCCACAGTGGCCTTTAAGTTCTCATAGGGCAGGTGGGCCTTCTGAGCCAGCTCCTCCAAAGTGTCTGCTTTCACAATGACGCCCTTTTCCACCAGCTCGTTGAATTCTTTGATGCGATGATGGAACTCCAGCTTCTTGCAGGCACTCTGCTTGAAACGGGGAGCCTCCTCAGGCCACTTGGCATCCCAGATAGTCCAGCGGGTGAGTCCCACCTGCTGGCGCACAGCATTGGAAATGTAAGCAAAGGGCAGGTCCTCGTTGGCATAGCGCTCACCGTTGTGGTTCACGGCCAGCCAGGGCTGACGGGGAATGGCGTCCATGCGGCCGCCGGGGTTCCCGTCCGGGTCCAACAGGGCATTGTCAAAGAGCATGGGGGCATGGGGGCCCTCATCAATGCCGGCCCCTACCCAAAGACCCATCTTCTGCCCATCGCCAGTGTTGAAGCTGTTGGGATAGAGGATCTTCTGCACCTTCTTGGCAGCAGGGATAAAATAGTTCAGCATTTCCTCGTCATGACCGTAATCGCCGGAGCAGAGGATGACACCCTTCTTGGCGTTGAACTTGATGTACTCCCCGGCAGCGTTCTTGGCAATGACGCCAGTGACCCGCCCCTCGTTGTTGGGGCGCACCAGCTGAACACCAGGAGTCTCGTAAATGATTTCCGCCCCCAGCTTCTCGGCAGTGGTCTTCAGGGTATAGGCCATGGCAATAACCGCATTGCCGCCAATCATGCCCTTAGGCGTAGACTCAGCTGCCCCAGCAGGAGGCTCCAGCACAAAGGACAGGGTGGGAATATTGGGAATGGTGGCATTGGGAGACATCTGGTCTTCCTTGGTCCATACGGACTTCACCTTGCAGCCCAGCTTCTCTGCATGGTCCACAATCCAGTCATTGACCATGCCGCTCTTCTCGGAGAAGAGCTTGACCACCCTCTGGTCGGCCTTGTAGCCACCCCAGCGCATGATTTCCCTGGTGACCTCCAGAGGATTGAGCTGGTTGCCCACAGAAAGCTGCACCTTGGAGTTTACTGCGCCGTAGTCAAAGCTGCGGAAATTGATGGTAGGTCCCTTCTCAATGACGATGACCTTGGCCCCGGATTCGGCAGCAGATGCAGCAGCACAGAGGCCGCTCATGCCCGCCCCCACCACGATGACATCAGCTTCTTTTGTTTCCTTTATGCTGCTGTCCGCAATGGGAGCCGGCGCCTTCATGAATTCCGGCTCTGCGCCGATGCCTGCGCCGCTCTTGTCCTTCCTCACATGGTCGGTGCGGCCATTGCCGCAGCCAGCCAGCAGCCCGGAGGCCATGGTGCCCACCGCAGCCAGGGCCCCGACCTTCAGGAAGTTTCTTCTCGACATTCCCTGTTTCTGCTCCATATTTCTCTCCCCCTAATTCGTCAACACGCTATATGAACTAAAAAATAATGTCTTTGCTTATTATAAATTAGGGATGAGTATTTGCCTTTGTAGGAATGCACAAAAGAAAGCTCCTTATTTTCATCTATTCCCTTAAGGCTGTTTTATCCTCCAGCTTATATAATGAAAACAAGCAAAGTATATTTGCCCTCAACTTCCTAAGAAAGGAGGAACTGCCTTATGAAAGATCTTATCATGAAGGCCCTGGGCTTTGCCAAACAGCGTCCTCTGGCCTGTCTGGTGGGAATTTTCCTCATGGGCTGCGCCAGCATGGCTGCCATGCACGTGGTGGAGGCCCATTTCCCGGAAATGTCCTGCTCACCCTGCCATGGCATGGAGACCTATGTAGATGGCTATTATCATGATGACCTCATGTCCCACTCCCACATGGAAGCAGGGGTGGCCTGCATCGACTGCCATGACAATGGCATGATCGACAAGCTGAACGAAACATACTGGTACGTAACAGATGATTTCGACAATCCCCCTCAGCAGCGTGCCTTTGACAATGAAATGTGCACCAAGTGCCACAAGGTTGAGGACATCGTCGCCAAGACCAACTACGATGGCAAGAATCCCCATGATTCACACCTGGGCGACCTGGTCTGCTCTGACTGCCACTACAGCCATGAGAAATCCAAGGCTAAATGCATGGAATGCCACAACTTCGAATTCCTGCAGAACCTGCCTCCTGAATGGGCCAAGAAAGGCGAGCAGAAGTAATTATCCCCTAAAAACAGCTACACATCACAAAGCAGCCCCCCGGATTTCCGGGGGGCTGCTTTGTGATATACTTATGCAATTAAATATCAAAAATCCTTGTATTCCTCACCCAAACCGTAATGCTCGATGACGTAGTCCAGGTCCTTGTCCCCACGACCGCTGAGGTTCACGAGGATGGAGCCGGTCTTCATCTCCTTGGCCCGGCGCATGGCGTAGGCCACGGCATGGGCGCTCTCCAGAGCAGGGATGATGCCCTCGTAGCGGGAGAGCTTGAAGAAGGCATCAATGGCCTCCTCGTCTGTGACGGAATCGTACTTCACCCGGCCCGCCTCACGAAGGAAAGCATGCTCCGGACCCACGGAGGGGTAATCCAGACCGCTGGCCACGGAATAAACCGGGGCTGGGTCACCGTTCTCATCCTTGAGCATGATGCTGTCAAAACCATGCATGACACCCTCGGAACCGTAGGTCATGGAGGCAGCATGGTCCCCCATCTTCTCCCCCCGTCCCAGGGGCTCAACCCCCACGATTTCCACCGGGTCATTCAGGAAGGGCACGAACATGCCGATGGAGTTGCTGCCGCCGCCTACGCAGGCGGTGACAACATCCGGCAAGAAGCCCATCATGTCCTTGAACTGTTCCCGAGCCTCAATGCCCACAATGGTCTGGAAATCCCTGACCATCAGCGGGAAGGGATGGGGTCCCACGGCAGAACCGATGCAGTAGATGGTTTCCTTATAGTTTTCCAGATAATCTTCAAAGGCCGCATCCACAGCTTCCTTCAAGGTTTTGAGACCATGGGTAACGGGCACCACATTGGCACCCAAAATCTTCATGCGAGCCACATTAGGAGCCTGCTTGGCAATGTCCACCTCACCCATGTAGATAGTGCATTCCAGGCCAAAAAAAGCTGCGGCAGTGGCCAGGGCCACACCGTGCTGGCCAGCGCCAGTTTCAGCGATGATGCGCTTTTTGCCCATGAATTTGGCCAGCAGGCCCTCACCCATGCAGTGGTTAAGCTTGTGAGCCCCCGTATGATTCAGGTCCTCACGCTTTAGGTAGATCTGGCAGTTGCCCAGTTTCCGGGAAATTCGCTCGCAGTGGTACACTGGCGTAGGCCGCCCCTGGAATTCCCTGCGAATGCGCCGCAGCTCGTTGACGAACTGGGAAGAATGACAGATGGTCAGATAAGCCTGGGTAATTTCTTCAAAAGCAGGAATAAGCTTTTCCGGCAAATACGCTCCACCAAACTTGCCAAAACGGCCCTCTGCATTGGGGTAATTTTTCAGATATGTTGAAAAATCCATAGAAACCTCCTTGGGATGCTGAAAAATTGTCATAAATAAACTATACAAGTTTACAATTCGCCCTATTTTAAAAAAATCCTCTTCAGAAATAAATTTTTTTACAAAAAACACCCCCCGTCTAAAAAGACAAGAGGTGTTGTAATTGACGTTATGTTGTTTAGGCCAGCACAATCTTGCTGAAATCAGCAACCTTGCCCACCAGGTTGTCGATGGACTTCAACAGGCCCAGGCGGTTGTTCCTGACGGCCTCGTCCTTGTCCATGACCATGACATCCTCGAAGAACTTGTCGATGGGAGCCGTGAGTTCCGTAAGGGCGTCGATAGCCCCCACATAATCCTGGCCAGCCAGCAGGCTCTGCACAGAGCTCTCCGTGGAGCGGCAGACCTGGCCCAGGGCCTTTTCTGCCTCCACCTGGAAAAGCTCCTCCTTGAAGCCTTCTGTCTCAGCCTTGGCAGCCAGATTGGCAGCCCGGACAAAGGCCTGGATATTGCCCACTGCAGCCTCGGTGCCCACGAACTTCTGCACAGCCTGAGCGCGCAGCTCTACGGCATAAATGTCATTCACATCAGCCATGACAGCATCAATGACATCATAGCGGATGCTCTCGCCCTCCAGCACGTTCTTCAGGCGCAGGCGCATGAAGTCAGCCACATCCTGCTGCATCTTCTGACGGGCAGCCTCATCGGTGATACCGTAGAGGTCCATGGACTTGGCCACCACTTTGGAAAGGCTCAGCTGCCACTTGGCCTCAATCATCATGTTCACCAAACCCAGGGCCTGACGGCGCAGGGCGAAGGGATCCTGGGAGCCCGTGGGGATCTTGCCACGGGAGAAGGTGCCCACGATGGTGTCAATTTTATCTGCCACGCTGACAATGCGGCCTGCCTCGGACTGGGGCTGGTTGTCACCTGCGAAGCGGGGCATGTAATGCTCGTCAATGGCTACAGCCACCTTCTCGCACTCCCCATCCAGCTTGGCATATTCGCGGCCCATAATGCCCTGCAGCTCAGTGAACTCCGTCACCATACCGGTGACCAGGTCTGCCTTGCAGAGGATGGCGGCGCGATGAGCGTGCTTTGCGACCTTCTCATCAGCCTTGAGTTCAGAAGCGATAAAGTCAGAGAGCTCAGCCAAACGCTCGGACTTCTCGAACATATTGCCCAAGCCCTGCTGGAACACAACGGTCTTGAGCTTCTCACGATGCTCCTCCAGGCTCTTCTTGCGGTCCTCATCGAAGAAGAACTGTGCATCCTCCAGACGGGCGCGCAGCACGCGCTCGTTGCCGTGCTGGACAGTCTCCAGATGCTCCTTGCCACCGTTACGCACGGTTATGAAAAGCGGCATGAGCTTGCCCTCGCTGCTCTTCACCGGGAAGTAGCGCTGATGGTCACGCATGGGAGTGATGACCGTCTCAGGGGGCAGCAGCAGGTACTTGTCGTCGAACTTGCCGCAGAGAGCCGTGGGATACTCTACCAGATAGAGGACTTCCTCAAGAAGGTCTTCGGAAATCTCAGCCTGACCGCCGTTGGCCTTGGCCACCTCCACAATCTGCTCACGAATCATGGCCTTGCGGCGCTCCTGATCCACAATGACAAACTGCTCCTCGCAGGTCTTTTCATAGCTGTCAGCATCGGCAATCTCGAACTCGCCGTTGTGGGCACGGTTCGGGGAGAGGAAGCGGTGTCCGCGGCTCACACGGCCGGACTGGACCTCAGCCACCTCAAAGGGAATGACCTCGCTGCCCAAGAGAGCCACAATCCAGCGCAGGGGACGGATGAACTTGAAGTCCAGGTCGCGCCAGCGCATATTGTTGGGGAAGGACAGGGAGCAGATCAACTCCGGCAAGATGGTCTGCAGAAGCTCAGCCGTAGCTTTGCCTTCCTCATGGACCATAGCATAGACATAGCCATCCTTCACCACCAGATCCTTGGGGGCCACACCCTGACCCCTGGCAAAGCCCTGGGCAGCCTTGGTGGCATTGCCATCAGCATCAAAGGCAATCTGCACGGAAGGACCGCGGTTCTCGCTGGACACATCCTCCTGACGGTCAGCCAAACCGGTGACCAACAGGGCCGTACGGCGGGGCGTACCGATGGTGCGGACGCTCTCGAAGGCCACCCGGTTCTCTTTCAGGGCCTTTTCTGCCTTTTCCTTGAGTTCGGAGAGAATCCCGGGCATCACATGAGCCGGGACTTCCTCAGTACCGATTTCTAAAAGTAAGTTCTTGCTCATGCCTTTTTCCCTCCTCTGTTCAGCATGGGATAGCCAAGCTCCTCACGCTGCTTCAGGTAACACTCTGCGCACATGCGGGCCAGCTTGCGGACGCGACCGATGAAGGCCGTACGCTGGGACACGGAGATAGCACCCCGGGCATCCAACAAGTTGAAGGTATGGGAGCACTTCAGCACATAGTCATAGGCAGGATGCACATAGCCCTTCTCGATAACCCGTACAGCCTCGGCCTCATACTTGTCAAAGAGCTCGAAGAGCAGTTTCTCATCGGACAGGTCGAAAGCATAAGCAGACTGCTCATACTCATTCTGATGGAACACATCACCGTAGGTGTAGTCATCAGTCCACTGAACATCGTAGACATTATCAACGCCCTGGATGTACATGGCCAGACGCTCCAGACCATAGGTAATCTCAGAAGCTACAGGCTTTACGTCCTGGCTGCCCACCTGCTGGAAGTAAGTGAACTGGGTGATTTCCATGCCGTCCAGCCAGACCTCCCAGCCCAGGCCCCAGGCGCCGAGAGTCGGGGACTCCCAGTTATCCTCCACGAAACGGATATCGTGCTCGGCAGGATTGATGCCCAGGCGCTCCAGACTCTCCAGATAAAGCTCCTGGATATTATCCGGGGAAGGCTTCATGATGACCTGGAACTGATGGTGTTGATAAAGGCGGTTCGGGTTGTCACCGTAACGTCCGTCAGCCGGGCGGCGGGACGGCTCCACATAGGCCACGTTCCAAGGCTCCGGGCCCAGGACACGCAGGAAAGTGGAGGGGTTCATGGTGCCGGCGCCCTTTTCCACATCATAGGGCTCGGCCAGGATGCAGCCCTGCTCCGACCAGAATTTCTGCAGGGCCAGGATGATTTCCTGAAATTTCATAGCTACAACTCCTTCATTCTGCAAGGACAAGAATGCAAAAAAGCCCCGCCCCTGCAACTAAAAGTTACAGGGACGAGACTATAATCCCGCGGTTCCACCCTGATTGGCGCGAAGGCGCCCACCTCAAGCTATCTTGTTTTCCTGCTCCAAAGTGCCTTTCACGTCCCTGCGGCCTTTCACCATCACCGCTCGCTGAAGCTGACGCTACTCCTCTTTTTCATCGCTTCTACAAGTCTAGCAAATCAGGATTTATATGTCAATGGCAATTACTCATCGTCATCATCATAATCCCCGCCGTCATCGTAATCATCATCGCCGCCGTCGTCATAATCGCCGTCGTCCTCTTCTTCGTAATCCTCTTCTTCCTCTTCTTCCTCCTCGTAGTCCTCCTCTTCTTCTTCCTCTTCTTCCTCGTCTACATCCTCGTCGTCATCTTCCTCGTCATCTTCCTCGTCATCTTCCTCGTCATTATCATCATCATCCTCGTCGTCATCTTCCTCGTCATCATCATCATCATCATCGTCGTCATCGTCGTCGTCGTCATCGTCGTCGTCATCATCGAGTTCGAATTCGTCCTCATAATCTTCGTACTCGTATTCCTCGTACTCGATTACCTCTTCATACTCTTCGATGATTTCGTCAATGTAAGTTACATCACCGGTTTCCTGATACTTAGCATAGGCTTTCCTGGCTGCTGCCGCTGAAGCTCCACCTGCAGCGGTGAGGGCTGCCAGTTTGGCGCCGCGTCCCATGCGGCCGCCACCACCGGCCCCCTTCCTTCCGGAGCCCTTCTTGCCTGAACCCTTGCCACCACCATGACCAGATTCTTTCTTGCCTGAAGAACCCTTCTTGGTATATTTCTCACTGGTAGCCAGCAATGCCAAAGCATCATTCAGGCTGTAGCCCTGATTAAGCAAATAGTCAATATCATTCTGCTCATAATATTTCCCATTAGGTGCCATATACTCGGAAAGTTTGGCTGCTTTCTTCTGCGCGAATTCCTTTGCTTTCTTAGCCACGTCTTTCATAGATGCCATATCAGATTGCTCCCTTCATTTTCAACTCACTAAGTTTATCTGAATCGCCCAAAGGGCAATAACAGCAAATTCACTCCACATTAGTAGTAATCTGCCCCTTCTCAAGTACGAACTCTACCATCTTGGACAAGGCACTGTCACCGTTGGGAGATAGGAACTCGAAGAGATAGCCATAGCTGCCATCTCCCAGTTGTTCATCCTTTACCTGAGGTTTGTCACCAATGGTGAAAGTTTCCACCTCCACTGGCGTAAAGTCCTCATCATCACCGCTGATGGTCATGGCGTAGTGGATGGTAGTGACCTGGTCTCCCTTCTTCAGCTTCTGCAGATTCCTGTCAGCCATGCCATGGCTGTCCAGGCCCTGGCGGGCCCCCAGTATCTTGTATTCATTATCCTTGAAGCTATAGGTCACCTGCAGATTACACTCCTCTCCATTCAGCTTGATGGGAATGGAGTAAAGGTTGTAAT
This sequence comes from uncultured Selenomonas sp., assembly GCA_905234515.1. Taxonomy (GTDB): domain Bacteria; phylum Bacillota; class Negativicutes; order Selenomonadales; family Selenomonadaceae; genus Selenomonas_B. The sequence goes on along the minus strand of CAJOIN010000006.1, from coordinate 32,342 downwards.
CATCCTCCATGGCAGTGATTTCCACATAAACGGGATGCCCATCCAGCATGGGCCAGGTGCCTTGGAAGTTGTCCTTGAAAATACCCTTATCCCAGTCAGCCTTGATGTCCCCATCACTGCCCAGGTAGAGAATCAGGTCATTATTCACATCCACATGCACCAGATTGCAATGAATGGCAGACACCAGCTCCAGCTTGTCCTTGTCAAGCTGGACTACTGCATCGCCGTCTTTGTCAACTTCCACGGAAATATCTTCCAATGCCTTGATATCAAAGACACCACTGGCAGGTTTTTCCTTCTCCTGGACGGCCTGCTGGGCAATCTGCTGCTGAGCCTCCAGTTCCTTCTTGTCGTCTGCCAGCTGCTTCTTAAGATTATCTATAGCTCCATTGGGCAATTTGCCATAGATGAGATACTGATACAGGTACTTATGGGGCAAAGAAGCAGAATTCTGATTGGCATACATGGCGAAGTGATCCCTGTCGCCATCATAAGAGTGGAAGCCGGAAATGCCGCTGCCCTGGTCGCGGCAGTAGCCGTTCACCTTGTAGACAACCGCATCATCCACAGCTTTCACCAGCTGCTTGTAGGAATTAGGCAAGTGCTCCTTGGACTCCTTGGCCAAATCCGCCAGGTCCACCATGTTGGTAAAGCCCTGCTTGCGGGTATTGCCGCCGTAGTTCTCAGCTGTCTTGGCCTCACGGGCATAGGCAGAGAAGAATTTCTTGGGGTTCTTGGCCGCCGCTTCCAGAGCCTCAAGGCCAAAGGCATCATAGGCTACCTTCAGGGCAGGCATCTTCGCCATGTCAATGACAGAAAGGGTGATGGAATCCTCAACATCCTCCTGCTCGCAGCCCTTCACATAGCTGTCGCAGATGGCCTTGCCAATACCATTGCCTCCCAGAGCCGGGTTCTTGGCCAGTGCCCCTACCCAGCCGGTATAGTACCATCCACAGCCGGGCTCCACTTCCTCGGAGCCTACCATATACTTGGTCAGGCCTTCCAGCATGTGAGCCGTCTCATAGGTAGCCATGAGGCAGGCATCAAAGCCAATCAGCTCGAAAGGCGGCTTGTCCTTGGAGGACTCATACACCGAGTCAAAGGCCTGACGAATATCGTTGAGGCTCAGGGGGCGCTCTGAAAATTCGTCATAGCAGACCCCGCTCATGCTGCCGCCGCCATGATCCCAAAAGACGAAGATATGGTGGTCAGCTGTGTAGTTTTCTTTGCCAAACTTCAGAAAATCCGCCAGTGTGGCAGGATCTCCCATATCGGCTCCCTTCACTTTCCCCAGTTCATGGAAGCCTTCGCTGTCGTAAAGCAGCCTTACCGCCGTCTTGCCCTTGGCGCCAATATCGCTGTGCCATTTCTTGGCACCACCGGCCTCAATGAGCACCTTCACATTGGACGGCAGCTTCACTTTCTCTAACTCTGCCAGGTCTGCAGAGGCTGCCCCGAATCTGGACTCAAGGTCCGTACCGCAGAGATACCAGTGGATTACCCAGGTATCATCCTTGCCGTAGGCATCCTGAACTCTGCCACCGTGGCCTTGCCCGATGGCTTGTCCTCCGAGCATCCGCTAAAAAAAGCCAATGCCGTCAACAGGACCATAATGAGAATCCCTCTAAGTGCGGCTCTTGTCATATAATCTTCCTCCCATAAAACAAGCCAGTCCACTCTTTCCCACTATTTGAGGGTGCTTAATCCCCCCGGCTTTGGAACAATTCTACTAAATTTTCAGATTTCCTGCTCTTTTCTATTATTTTTTTAGAAAGATTCCCCCATTTTTTACCCAAAAAGGATTTTTTATAATGATGTCGAATTGTATAATTGGGAATTATGTTGTATTTTATACAGTGGCACATAATTTCGAAAGGAGTTTTTTATGGAAACGACACAGGTGGCTAATTTCCGGCGCAATGTCCTGCGCCAGATTGCCAGATATGTCTGGGACGGGACACTGGAAGAAAAGGTCTACGATATCCTGAACATCGTGAAGGAGGACACCCCCCGGGTGCGCTGCTGCGTGCACAAGGAGAGGGCCGTGCTCAAAAACCGCATCCAGATGGCCCTGTGGCAGGAAACAGGCATACATATTGTGGAGGCTGCCAAAAGAGCGCTCTCAGGGAATTTCGAGAAAAGCCTGCCCGTCATGGACGTGCTGCCTGATGCCTGCGACGCCTGCCCCATAGACAAATACTATGTGACAGACCTCTGCCGCCACTGCATCCAGCACAAGTGCATGGAACACTGCCCCAAGCATGCCATCAGCATCCAGAATGGCCGTGCAGACATAGACAGGGATATCTGCATCGAGTGCGGGCGCTGCGCCAAGTCCTGCCCCTACGGCGCCATCATCGAAATCACCCGCCCCTGCATCAAGTCCTGCGCCCTGGACGCCATGAGTTCTGGGCCTGACAAGCGGACTTTCATCCACTACGACAAATGCGTCAGCTGCGGCAACTGCCGTGAGGGCTGCCCCTTCGGCGCCTTGGATGAGCGCAGCATGATTGCCCAGATTCTCCTTGCCATCAAAGCAGGGAAAAAGGTAACCGCCATGCTGGCGCCCTCCTTTATAGGGCAGTTCGGAGCCAAGGTGCAGCCGGGTCAGATTATTGCGGGCATAAAAAAAATCGGCTTTGCCGAAGTGGTGGAGGTCGCCGTAGGCGCAGATATCACCACCCTCCGAGAAGCCGAAGAGTTCAAAGAAAAAGTACCGGAGAAGATTGATTTCATGACCAGCTCCTGCTGCCCTGCTTTTGTGGAACAGGTGAAGAAACACTTCCCGGAATTCAGGGAAAACATCTCCGAAACAGCTTCTCCCATGGTCGCCTGCAGCCAATGGGTGAAAGACAAGGACCCTGAGGCCCTGACCTGCTTCATCGGTCCCTGTATAGCCAAGAAAACCGAAGCCATCCATCATCCCGAATGCATGGATTTTGCCATGACCTATGAGGAACTGGCCTGCATCTTCGACGGGCTGGATATTGATGTGTCCAACCTGGAGGCAGAGCTCTATCAGACTACCGCCACCGCCAGCGGCCTCGGCTTCCCCCTGAACCGCGGCGTCCAATCCTCCATGAAAGCCCTGCTGGACAAGCAGGGCAGCCAGGGTGACACCATCATGGAGTACGCCGACGGCCTCAGGAACTGCCAGGATAAGCTAACCCTCGTGAAGCAGGGCACGCTCCCCATCGACTACTTCGAAGGCATGGCCTGCACCAATGGCTGCGTAGACGGCCCCGGCACCCTGGCCCAGCAAGGCTTGACCAGGGTCATGCTGACCAAATTCGCCCAGTCAGCAGAAAAGAAAGTCAGCGACGAAAATGAAGAAGCCATAATGGCTGCTGCCCAGTCTAAAAACTAACCTCCTGCCATCATTGCGCGAGCAGTGCAGGTACATTATCGTCATTCCTGTATATCAGAAATCACAAGTGTATTACATCTACAAACTAATCCCGTGAGCAACCAATACAGCTCACGGGATTTTTGTCAGCATTAAGATTACCTTTCTCGAGTTTCCTCAATTAAGCGTCCTATAGGGAGAGATCCTTCCCCCTTTGAAAGTAGCTTCCACAGCCAGGCCCTTTTTGTCAAGCTGATAGACCTGCACACCTTCAGCGGTGATTGTTGCCCCTGCATAGGTCACGCCATTGACACCGTCAGTGACATCAGCTGAAGTTTCAGAGCCAAAGTTGATCTTGCCGGAAACGAATTTGTCCCAAGCTGTTTTATTCGCGATGATGAAAAGCAAGTCGTATTCCTTGGCACCAAAATTTATGCCTAGGCTCACTTCTTTCATCTTCACATAGATTCTTTCGCCGGTATGATTGTTTACGGCCACTCCGCGCCCGTGATCATCACCCCAAAAGCCCCATTTGACACTAGAAGCGCTGATGGTACAGTAAGCATAGGCATCCTGCACCGCCTCCTGTGCTGACGGATACTTCTGATACATACGCTCCAGGACCTTCCCGCTCATCTCATTCAGTTCGGCACGCTGCTGGTCGGGGGTAGCTTTAGCGGCAAATACAGTGCTTGTCATTGTTAGGACCAGCATGAATAAAATCAGTTGGGAAAAAATTTTTTTCATGAGAAACGCCTCCCTTGTACAAAACCAACTGATGTTAACTTCTCCATGCGCCCCACTAATCCCTGCTCAATATTTCATTCCAAGCATTAAAAAAGCCCGCCATCCCTTGCGGATAGCGGACTTTTCTTTATGTCAGAATTACACCAGCTCGATGATGCACATGGGTGCAGCATCGCCACGGCGTACGCCCAACTTCAGGATACGGGTGTAACCGCCCTGACGGTCTGCGTACTTGCCTGCGATCTCATCGAACAGCTTTCTTACAACTTCTTCATCAGAGAGGCTGGCAATAGCCTGACGACGAGCGCTGAGGTCACCACGCTTAGCAAGGGTGATGAGCTTCTCAGCCAGGCTCTTGAGCTCACGAGCCTTTGCCTGGGTCGTCTCGATGCGGCCATATCTGAAGAAGGAAGTGAGAATGCTGCGCAGCAGTGCCTTACGAGCAGCACCGTTACGGCTAAGTTTACTGTGTCTCATTTATTTCCCTCTTTCCTATCAATCGTTGTTCTGTTTGAGTGCGAGTCCAAGCTCCTCGAGCTTCTTCTTGACTTCCTCCAGGGACTTGCGGCCCAGGTTGCGCACCTTCATCATGTCCTCTTCCGTTTTCTCGGCAAGATCTGCCACCGTGTTGATATCAGCACGCTTGAGGCAGTTGAAGGAACGCACGGAGAGATCCAGGTCCTCGATGGTCATTTCCAGGACCTTGGAAGAAGTATCCTCTTCCTCCTCCGGGAAGGATGCCTCCTCCTCGATTTCCTCTTCCGTCAAGCCATCCATGTTCTGGAACAGCTTCAGGTGCATGACGAGGATACCGGCTGCTTTGCTGACAGCTTCCTCGGGGCGCAAAGAACCATCGGTCCAGACCTCAAGAATCAGCTTGTCATAGTCGGTAACATTGCCCACACGAGTATCCTGTACCGTGTAGTTCACGCGCTGCACCGGGGAGAAGATGGAATCGATGGGAATGACACCAATAACATCATCCGGTTTTTTGTTCTTATCAGCCGGAGCATAGCCACGTCCGCGCTCAACGGTCATTTCGATCTTGAGCTTGCCGGAACTGTTGACCGTGGCAATGTGCAGGTCAGGATTGAGGATTTCGATGTCTTCATCACAAATGATGTCGGCAGCCGTAACCTCTTTCTCACCCTCCACATCGATACGGATGACACGCGGCTCGCTGCCCTGCATTTTCAGGCAGAGCTGCTTAAGATTAAGCACGATGTTAGTTACATCATCGCGAACTCCGGGGATGGTGGAAAACTCATGGAGCACACCATCAATCCTGATGGAGGTAATTGCAGCACCCTCCAGCGAGGACAGGAGCATACGGCGCAGGCTGTTGCCAAAGGTCGTGCCGTAGCCGCGCTCCAAGGGCTCACAGATAAACTTGCCGTAGCGATTGTCTTCGCTGATTTCCGCAATTTCAATTTTCGGTTTCTCGATGTCAATCATCTTGAAGTAACCTCCTCAATAACAATAACGCTATGCGCAAAGGCACAAATAATCATTATTTGGAGTACAACTCGACGATAGCCTGCTCATTCACAGGAACATCAATCTCATCACGGTTCGGGAAACGAGTCACCTTGCCAGTGAGACCGGCCTGATCAGCCTCAAGCCATGCGGGAGCAGACAGATGGTTGCTGCTCTCCTTGAGCTCCTTGAAGAAGGCGCTCTGCTGGCTCTTCTCAGACACAGCGATAACGTCGCCAGCGGATACCAGAGCGGAGGGAATATCCACGCGCTTGCCATTCACAGTGAAATGGCCATGGTTAACGAGCTGACGAGCCTGACGACGGGTGTTGGCAAGGCCAAGACGGAAAACCACGTTGTCCAGGCGACGCTCCAGGAGACCGAGGAGGTTCTCACCGGTAACGCCCTGCATCTTCTTTGCTTTATCATAGTATCCACGGAACTGCTTCTCCAGCACACCGTAGATGAACTTTGCCTTCTGCTTCTCCTTCAGCTGGAGGCCATACTCAGAAACCTTACGGTTGGTACGGCGCGGCTGACGCTTGGATTCCTTGGAACGGCCGATTACCGCCGGCTCGAGACCGAGGGCACGGCAACGCTTAATGGCGGGAACTCTATCAATTGCCATTAGAAAAATGCACCTCCTATTAAACTCTTCTACGCTTCGGCGGACGGCAACCGTTGTGCGGGATCGGAGTAACGTCCTTGATCATGCTGACCTCAAGGCCCGTAGCCTGCAGGGAACGAATTGCTGCTTCACGACCGGCACCGGGGCCCTTTACATAGACCTCGACCTGCTTCAGGCCGTGCTCCATAGCTGCCTTGGCTGCCGTTTCAGCTGCCATCTGAGCAGCGAACGGAGTGCTCTTGCGGGAGCCACGGAAACCGAGGCCGCCAGCGCTTGCCCAGGAAAGTGCATTGCCGCTCCTGTCAGTGAGCGTGACAATGGTGTTGTTGAACGTAGAGCTGATATGCGCTACGCCATATTCGACGTTCTTGCGAACTTTTTTCTTCGTGCGGACTGCTTTCTTAACTGCCACCAGTTAACCCTCCTTCATTAGTCTTTCTTCTTGCCAGCAACGGCCTTTTTCGGGCCTTTACGGGTGCGGGCATTGTTTTTGGTGTTCTGTCCACGGACAGGAAGGCCGAGACGGTGGCGGCGGCCACGGTAGCAGCCGATATCAACGAGTCTCTTGATGTCCATCTGACGCTCGCGGCGAAGGTCACCTTCAACCACCACGTTCTTATCGATAGCATCACGAAGCTTAACCACTTCGTCCTCCGTGAGGTCACGAGTACGAGTATCAGCGTTCACGCCAGTCATGGCGAGCAACTTCTTGGAAGTCGTAAGGCCAATACCAAAGATGTAAGTCAAAGCAATTTCAATTCTTTTGTCACGGGGCAAATCTACACCGGCAATACGTGCCATTAATAAAGCACCTCCTTATAAATCAAATAATCAACCTTGTCTCTGTTTATGCTTAGGATTCTCGCAGATGACCATGACGCGGCCCTTGCGCTTAATAATCTTGCACTTTTCACAGATACGCTTCACTGACGGCTTAACCTTCATTAAAGTATGCCTCCTTTTCCTTATTGTCAGTCTGTCATTTCGCTAGTATACCATCTTTTTGCCCCCCTGCCTAGTTTTTTTTGCAGGAATGGGGAAAAAATTTGCGAAGGCAGCTGACTTTATTTGAATCGGTAGGTTATACGGCCACGCGTCAAGTCATAAGGCGTGAGCTCAATCGTGACTTTGTCCCCAGGCAGGATGCGGATGAAGTTCATGCGAATCTTGCCGGATACATGAGCCAGTACAACATGACCATTCTCAAGCTCGACCTGAAACATTGCGTTGGGCAGTGCTTCCAGGACTTTGCCTTCTACTTCAATAACATCTTGTTTTGACATGTTCTTCCCCTTTACTGAAATTGGTTGGGCCAAAGTCATTCCAAAGGAGCTTTTGCATTTCTAATGCCATGCCCAACAACAGATCATTATCAAATTGTTACTTATATCATTGCAAGGGGCGGCCGTTATAAGGCCGCCCTCACAATGTCATACTAGATGCTTCGGATCAAGACACCCTTTAGCCCTTAAGGACTGCAATGAGGTTTTCTGTCACCTTGTCGATGTCCTGACGGCCATCAACTTCGGCGTACACACCGGCTTCCGTATAGTAGTCGATGAGCGGCTTGGTGGACTCCTCATACTTTTTCAGTCGGTTGCCCATGGTCTCAGCGTTGTCATCAGCACGCTGATAAAGCTCGCCGCCACACTCATCACATTTGCCCTCAGCCTTGGTGGGGTTGAACTTCAGGTGGTAGGTAGCACCGCACTTTTTACAGATGCGGCGTCCTACGGCACGCTCGATGAGATCCTCAGCGGGAACGCTGATGTTCAACACCTTGTCAAGCTCCATGCCGAGATCCTTCAGAATCCCCTTCAGGGCATCTGCCTGACCCACGGTACGCGGGAATCCGTCAAGGATGAAGCCCTTCTTGCAGTCGTCCTTGGCCAGACGGTCACGGACAATGCCGATGGTAACTTCATCAGGTACGAGGTTTCCGGCATCGATGAAGGCTTTTGCCTGCTTGCCCATCTCAGTACCTTCCTTGATAGCTGCGCGGAACATATCGCCAGTGGAGATATGGGGAACGGAAAGTTCCTTTACCAGTGCAGCCGCCTGCGTGCCTTTGCCGGCACCCGGGGGGCCCATTAACAAGATATGCATGTGTTTTGCCTCCTTATTTCATGAACCCTTCGTAGTGACGCATAACCACCATGGACTCTATCTGCTTCATGGTCTGCAAAGCCACACCCACCACGATGAGCAGGGCCGTGCCGCCAAAGTACACGCCTTCAATATGGGTAGCTGCCGCAATCATATTGGGCAGCACCGCAATAAAGGCCAGGAAGATGGAGCCCGCCAGGGTAATGCGGGTCAAGACGTGATCCAGATAATCTGCCGTCGGCTGTCCCGGTCTGATGCCAGGAATGAAGCCGCCGTATTTCTTGAGGTTCTCTGCCATATCCGATATCTTTACAGTGACCGCAGTATAGAAGTAAGTAAAGAACACGATGAGCAGGACGTACAGTGCCGTCTGCAATGGTGTTCCCCACTGCAAATAACTGGCAACGGTCTTTACCCAGGGCACTTCAATGAACTGGGCAATGGTCACTGGAAACATCAGCACGGATGACGCAAAGATGATAGGAATTACGCCTGCCTGGTTGACCTTCAGGGGAATATGGCTGGAATGGCCGCCATAAGCCCTCTGTCCGCCCACCCTCTTCGTATAAGAAATGGGAATATGGCGGAAGCCCGTCTCCACGTGGATTACGAACACGATCATCGCCACAGCGATGACCATGAACATAAACACACTGAAGTAGCTGATGGTACCAGCCTGGACGTAATGATAAATGGTTCCGATATTTTTGGGGAGAGCCGCCACGATACCGGCGAAGATGATAAGGGAAATACCATTACCAACGCCTTGAGCCGTGATCTGCTCACCAAGCCACATCAGGAACACCGTACCAGCCGTGAGGGTGATTGCAATAATCAGGATGTTCACGGGGTTCGGATTCAGGATAGCAGCTTTAAGTCCGATGGACATGCCGATAGCCTGGAAGAAAGCCAGCACCACCGTAAGATAGCGGGTGACTTTAGTAGTCTTCTTATGCCCTTCCTGGCCCTCTTTTGACCACTGCTCAAGTGTCGGTATGACAACAGTGAGCAGCTGCATAATGATGGCCGCATTGATATAGGGCGTAATGCTCATTGCAAAGATGGAGAACTTACTGAAAGCACCACCAGAGAACAAGTCGAGAAGACCGAAGAGGTTGCCATTGGCAAAAAGTTGCTCGATCGCCGTTGGGTCAACCCCAGGGACGGGGATATGGGTCCCCATCCTGAAGATCGCGAACATGATGAGAGTGAAGATAATCTTATCTCTCAGCTCGGGAATCTTGAAGATGTTGCCAAGGGCTGAGAGCACCTTACTTCACCTCAATTTTTTCGATCTGGCCGCCTGCAGCAGTGATCTTCTCCTCTGCAGATTTAGTGAAACCATTGGCACGGACGGTGAGCTTCTTGGTGAGCTCGCCCTTGCCAAGGATGCGGATGCCATCCTGGACATTCTTCAGGATGCCGCTCTCAACGAGAGCAACGGGATCAACCACAGTGCCATCCTCGAAACGGTTCAGGCTCTCAACATTGACCTCTGCGAAGGTCTTTGCCCAGATATTCTTGAAACCGCGCTTAGGAAGACGACGGTAGAGAGGCATCTGGCCACCCTCGAAGCCGGTGCGGACACCGCCACCGCTGCGGGAGTTCTGGCCCTTCATGCCGCGACCGGAAGTCTTGCCGTTGCCGGAGCCGAGGCCACGGCCAACACGGTTGCGCTCCTTGCGGGAACCTTCTGCGGGCTGTAATTCATGTAATTTCATGCTTGCACCTCCTGTCCTCTAGAATTATTCTGCAATCTCTTCCACAGAGATCAGATGCTCAACCTTGTGGAGCTGGCCACGCACAGCCGGGTTATCCGGCAGGATGGAAACAGAGTTCACCTTGCGCAGGCCGAGAGCGCGGACAGTGCGGCGCTGGGTCTCCGGACGGCCAATGAGGCTCCTCTTGAGCGTAACTTTTACCTTTGCCATTGCGTAAGAGCCTCCTTAACCTAAAATCTCAGCGACAGTCTTGCCACGGAGCTCAGCCACAATCTCGGGCTGCTTCAGAGCCTTCAGGCCCTCCATGGCTGCACGCACCATGTTGTTCGGGTTGGAAGAACCCAGGGACTTGGTCAGGATGTCATGGACGCCTGCCAGCTCCAGTACGGCACGTACGGGGCCGCCGGCGATAACACCGGTACCTTTGGCAGCCGGCTTCATCATAACCTGGCCTGCACCGAAGATGCCCAGCATCTCATGGGGAATGGTACGGTTATCCTTCAGGGCAACAGTGATGAGGTTCTTCTTTGCATCCTCGACACCCTTGCGGATAGCCTCGGGAACCTCAGCAGCCTTGCCGAGACCAACGCCAACCTTACCCTTCTTGTTGCCGACAACAACCAGGGCGCTGAAGGAGAAGCGGCGGCCGCCCTTGACGACTTTCGCAACTCGGTTAATGTATACAACTTTCTCCTCGAACTCCGGAGTTTCGTTGTCCATATTTCTAGCCATTCATTTACCTCCTTTGTCCTTTTAGAATTTCAGGCCAGCTTCACGAGCGGCCTCAGCCAGAGCAGCCACACGGCCGTGGTACACATAACCGCCACGATCGAAGACAACCTCGCTGATGCCCTTCTCCAGGGCGCGCTTAGCAATCTCAGCGCCGATAGCCTTGGCAGCCTCAATGTTGCCGCCGTAGTTCTCGAAGCCCTTATCCTGAGTGCTGGCGGAAACCAGGGTTACACCCTTCTCATCATCGATAACCTGAGCATAGATGTTTGCCAGGCTGCGATAGACATTGAGGCGCGGACGAGCCGCAGTGCCAGCGATATGGTTACGAACACGCAGATGACGCTTCTGACGTGCCTTATTCTTATCTGCCTTAATAAGCACAGAGATTCACTCCTTTCTCGAGTCAGTTCCTTATTTCTTGCCCTTAGCGCCGGCTTTACCTTCCTTACGGCGGATATGCTCACCAGCGTACTTGATACCCTTGCCCTTGTACGGCTCAGGCTCACGGAAGCTGCGGATTTCAGCAGCGATCTGGCCGACAACTTCCTTGTCGATACCAGAAACCGTGATGGCGGTAGCGCTGGGCACATCGAAGGTGATGCCCTCGGGGGGCTCAACCACTACGGGATGGGAGAAACCAAGGGACAGGTTCAGGTTCTTGCCCTGCTTCTGGGCACGGTAACCAACACCTGCAATCTCGAGATTCTTCTGATAGCCTTCCGTCACACCAACAACCATGTTGTTGATGAGGGTACGGGAAAGGCCATGGAGAGACCTGTGGGTTTTATCGTCGGACGGACGCTCAACAGTGAGGATGTTGCCATCGACGGTTATTTTCATTTCCTGACTAATCTGGCGGGAAAGTTCACCTTTCGGGCCCTTTACTTTCACCAAGTTATCCTCGCTAACCGTTACGGTTACGCCAGCGGGAATCTCAATTGGTGCTCTACCAATTCTTGACATCTGTACACCTCCTGACTATTTTTCAATTACCAAACGTAAGCGATGACTTCGCCGCCGAGACCGGCCTTACGAGCCTGCTTATCGCTCATGATCCCCTTGGAAGTGGAGATGATGGCGATGCCGAGGCCGCCCAGCACGCGGGGCAGCTCATCGTGCTTTGCATACTGGCGCAAGCCAGGCTTGGAAATACGCTTGATACCGGAGATAACCTTCTCGCGGTTCGGACCATACTTCAGGGAAATCGTGATGACACCCTGCTTGTTGTCCTCATTGAAAGCATAGTCTTTGATGAAGCCCTCTTCCTTCAAAACCTCTGCGATAGCGGTCTTGATCTTGGAACCAGGAACATCCACCGTCTCGTGGAATACAGAGTTTGCATTGCGCAAACGAGTCAGCATATCTGCAATAGGATCAGTCATTACCATGAATCGATATCCTCCTTTCAAATACTAAGAATTACCAGCTAGCCTTGGTCACGCCAGGAATAGCACCCTTGTAGCTCTGCTCGCGGAAGCAGATACGGCACATGTCAAACTTGCGCATGTAGCCATGGGGACGGCCGCAAATCTTGCAACGGTTGTACTGACGAGTAGAGAACTTGGGCTCTTTGCTCCACTTCTCTACCATAGACTTCTTTGCCATGAGCTTCTTTCCTCCTCTTATGCTTTGAACGGCATACCCATGAGTTTCAGGAGCTCTCTAGCTTCCTCATCCGTCTTTGCCGTCGTAACGATAACAATGTTCATGCCACGGATCTTATCGATCTTATCGTACTCGATTTCCGGGAAAATGAGCTGCTCTTTGAGACCAACAGCGTAGTTGCCGCGGCCGTCGAAAGCAGTACCGGACACACCACGGAAGTCACGGACGCGCGGAAGAGCAACGTTCATGAACTTGTCGAGGAACTGATACATGCGCTCGCCGCGCAGGGTCACCTTGCAGCCGATGGGCATGCCCTCACGGAGCTTCCAAGCAGCCAGGGACTTCTTGGCGCGGGTGAGGAGCGGCTTCTGACCGGAGATGATGGTGAGGTCGCTCACAGCGGAGTCGAGAGCCTTGGGGTTGCCAACAGCCTCGCCAACACCCATGTTGATGATGATCTTCTCAACCTTCGGAAGCTGCATTACGTTCTTGTAGCCGAACTTCTCAGTGAGAGCAGGCACAACTTCCTTCTGGTACTTTTCCTGTAATCTATCCACTTAATTTCCTCCTTCCTTAATTATTTAGTCTGGTCGATGACTTCGCCGCACTTCTTGCAGACGCGGACGTTCTTGCCATTGACATCCTTGTGGGCTACGCGGGTAGCCTTGGAGCAGGCGGGGCAAACCAGCATAACCTTGCAGGCATGCATGGGAGCTTCCTTCACCAGGATACCGCCCTGAGGAGCCTTGACATTGGGCTTCGTGTGACGCTTAACCTTGTTAACGCCCTCAACGACGACCTTGCCCTTCTTCGGCATAGCAGCAACAACCTTGCCCTGCTTGCCCTTATCTTTGCCGGACAGCACGACAACCGTGTCGCCCTTCTTCACGTTCAGTTTAACGAGTGACAAAATAGCACCTCCTCACGAATTAAAGTACTTCAGGAGCCAGGGAGACGATCTTCATGAAGTCCTTGTCGCGAAGCTCTCTAGCTACCGGTCCAAAAATACGAGTACCTCTCGGAGTCTTGTCCTCCTTGATGATGACGGCTGCGTTCTCATCGAAACGGATATAGGAACCGTCAGCACGGCGCAGGCCCTTCACGCTGCGAACGACAACTGCCTTGACAACGTCGCCCTTCTTGACCTGACCGCCAGGAGCTGCGGATTTCACGGCTGCGACGATGATGTCGCCGATATTAGCATACTTGCGGTAAGAGCCGCCAAGCACGCGGATGCACATGATTTCTTTCGCGCCCGTGTTGTCGCCAACATTCAGGATAGTTTGCTGCTGAATCATTATGTAACCTCCTTCTTCGTGTATTTGGCTTACTTAGCGCGCTCGATAACCTCGACCACTCTCCAACGCTTAGTCTTGGAAAGGGGACGGGTCTCCATCAGGGACACCTTATCGCCAACATGCGCGTCGTTCTTCTCGTCATGCGCATGGAATTTCACAGTTCTCTTGACCGGCTTCTTGTAAAGCTTGTGCTGCTCGATCTCCTCGATAGCAACCACAACGGTCTTGTCCATCTTGTCGGAAATGACTTTGCCGACCTTAGTCTTACGTACGTTTCTCTCGCTCATTAGGGAGCCTCCTTCCTTCTGCATATCACTAGCTTTGCGTCTCAGGCCTTAAGCTCCTGCTCACGCTGGATCGTCTTGATACGGGCGATCGTCTTCTTCACATCTTTGATACGCATCGGGTTCTCAAGCTGGCCGGTGGCGAGCTGGAAACGGAGGTTGAAGAGCTCCTCTTTGAGCGAAGCAAGCTTCTGGTTCAGTTCGTCAGCGTTCATCTCGCGAATCTCATTAACCTTCATTATGCTTCACCGCCCTCTGCTACAGTTTCTTCCTTAGTCACGAACTTAGTCTTGATGGGGAGCTTGTGGCCTGCAAGGCGCATTGCCTCACGGGCAACTTCCTTAGGCACACCGTCCATCTCGAAGAGGACGCGGCCCGGCTTCACAACAGCCACCCAGTACTCAGGGGAGCCTTTACCGGAACCCATGCGGGTCTCAGCCGGCTTAGCCGTAACAGGCTTATCCGGGAAGATCTTGATCCAGACCTGACCGCCACGCTTGATGTAACGGGTCATAGCGATACGGGCTGCCTCAATCTGACGGTTGGTGATCCAAGCGGGCTCAAGAGCCACCAGGCCGAACTCACCATGGCTCACAGTGTTGCCGCGATGAGCCTTGCCCTTCATACGGCCACGGAACTGCTTACGATATTTAACTCTCTTTGGAAGTAACATTAAGCTTCGCTCCCTTCGTTAGCAACTTTGCGCTGCTTTCTCTCAGGAAGGACTTCGCCCTTGAAGATCCAAACCTTGATACCGATGCGGCCATACGTGGTATGTGCCTCAGCCGTGCCGTAATCGATGTCTGCACGGAGTGTGTGAAGGGGAATGCTGCCTTCACGATAGCTTTCGCTGCGAGCGATTTCTGCACCGCCGAGACGGCCGCTGCAGGTAATCTTGATGCCCTTGGCGCCGAGACGCATGGTGCGGCCCACGGACTGCTTCATGGCACGACGGAAAGCAATACGGCGCTCCAGCTGGGAAGCGATGTTCTCAGCTACGAGAGTTGCATCCATATCCGGCTGCTTGATCTCAGCGATGTTGATGTCAACACGCTTCTCGGTGTAGCCCTTCAGGCCTTCCTTGATCTGCTCGATACCGGAACCACCGCGGCCGATAACCATGCCCGGCTTTGCAGTGTGAATGGTGATCTTGAGGCGGTTCTTGGTGCGCTCCGTCTCAATCCTGGAGATTCCTGCTGCCTGGAGGCTCTTCTTCAGGTAGTCACGAATCTTGATATCTTCATGCAGGTTCTCTGCAAAATCTTTATCTGCGTACCACTTGGCATCCCACTGCTTGACAATGCCAAGGCGAATACCATGCGGATTAACTTTCTGACCCAATCCGTTTCCCTCCTTCTTAGTTCTTCTCGTCGACTACGATGGTGACGTGGCTCGTGCGCTTCAGGATTTTGAAAGCCTGCCCACGGGAACGCGGGTGGATGCGCTTGAGGGTCGGTCCCTGGTCAACGAAGGCGGAGGAAACGTAGAGCTTGTCCACGTCCATATCGAAATTGTTCTCTGCGTTGGCTACAGCCGAACGAAGAACCTTCTCAACAACTTCAGCGCCAACCTTCGGCGTGAACTTGAGGATCGCAAATGCTTCTGCGACGTTCTTGCCACGGATGAGATCCATGACCACACGAACCTTGCGCGGAGCGATGCGAACGTATTTAGCTACTGCTTTTGATTCCACAACGATTCTCCTTTCGCTTACTTCAGTGAGGTCTTGCGCTCTTCGCCGGCATGGCCTTTGAAAGTGCGCGTCGGAGCGAACTCACCCAGCTTATGGCCTACCATGTCCTCAGTGACATAAACAGGCACATGCTTGCGTCCATCATGGACAGCAATGGTATGACCGACGAAGTCCGGGAAAATCGTGGAGCTTCTGGACCAAGTCTTGACAACCTTTTTATCGTTAGCTTCGTTAAGAGCCGTGATCTTCTTCATGAGGCTCTCTTCAACGAAAGGGCCCTTCTTAATGGATCTTGACAACGTTTATCCCCCTCTCTTACTTCGTACGGTGTTTCACTATGAGGCTTTCGGAAGCCTTGTTCTTGCGACGGGTCTTCGTACCCATAGCGCACTTGCCCCACTTGGTAACAGGGTTCTTGCGACCGACAGGGGAACGGCCCTCACCACCGCCGTGCGGATGGTCATTCGGGTTCATGGCAACGCCGCGGTTCTCCGGACGGATACCGAGCCAACGGCTGCGGCCTGCCTTACCGAGAGTGATGTTCTCATGCTCCAGGTTACCAACTTCACCGATGGTAGCACGGCAGTTGATGTGAACCTTGCGGAGCTCGCCAGAAGGCATGCGCAGGAGTGCGTAGTTGCCTTCCTTAGCCATGAGCTGTGCGCTGGTGCCAGCGGAACGAACGAGCTGTGCACCCTTGCCGATCTTGAGCTCAACAGCATGAACGGTAGTACCTACCGGGATATTCTTCAAAGGAAGGGCATTGCCCACCTTGATGTCGGCCTCGGGGCCGGACTCAACCATATCGCCTACCTTGAGGCCATTGGGAGCCAGGATGTAGCGCTTCTCACCGTCAACGTAGTTGAGCAGAGCGATGCGGGCGCTGCGGTTCGGATCGTACTCGATGGTAGCCACGCGAGCGGGGATGCCGTCCTTGGTGCGCTTGAAATCGATGATACGATAGAGGCGCTTGTGGCCGCCGCCCTGATGGCGAACGGTCAGGCGACCCTGCTGATTACGGCCGCCGTTCTTCTTCAGGCGCTCAGTCAGGGATTTCTCAGGCTTGTCGGTGGTGATCTCGTCGAAAGAAGCGACGGTCATGAAACGACGACCTGCAGAATAGGGTTTAAAAGATTTTACTGCCACAGTTTTAACCTCCTTCTTCTAAGATTAAGCCTGGAAGAACTCGATGCTTTCGCCAGCAGCGAGCTTCACAATAGCCTTTTTATAGTCAGGGCGCTTGCCAATGGTGCGGCCCATACGTTTCGTCTTGCCGAGAACATTCACAGTGTTGACCTTCTCGACCTTAACATTGAACACCTCAGCAACAGCCTTGGCAATCTCGATCTTGTTGGCGGCCTTCGCCACAACGAAGACGTATTTGCCCTCAGCCATCAGCTGGGTCGTACGCTCGGTGATGAGCGGACGGATCAGGATTTCACGTGCTTCCATTATGCGAATACCTCCTCGATACGGGCGACGGCATCCTTGGTGACAAAGAGCTTGCCATGGTTCAGGATGTCATGAACGTTGAGGCCCATAGTGGTGATGGCCTTCACGCCCGGAATGTTGCGTGCGGACTTCTCAACGGACTCAACCTCATCAGCAGTGATGAAGAGAGCCTTCTTATCTACGCTGAAGTTCTTGAGGAGCTCAACGACCTGCTTGGTCTTGGGAGCATCGAAGTTCAGCTGGTCAAGGACGATGAAGTCGCCGCTCTTAACCTTATCGGAGAGAGCGCACTTGAGAGCCAGACGGCGCTGCTTGCGAGGCATGCTGAAAGCATACTTGCGGGGATGGGGTCCGAAGACCGTACCGCCACCTACCCACAGCGGGCTCCTGGTAGAACCGCTGCGAGCGCGGCCCGTGCCCTTCTGCTTCCAGGGCTTGCGGCCACCGCCACGAACAAAGCCGCGGGTCTTGGTGGCATGAGTGCCGAGGCGCTGGGCTGCGAGCTGCATAACAACGGCCTGATGGAGAAGACCTGCGTTCATCTCCACGCCGAAGATATTGTCATTGAGTTCGATATCGCCAACCTGCTTGTTAGCGATGTCATAAACTGCTACGTTAGCCATAATTTAGGGTATCCTCCTTCCAATTAGTTTTTAGCCTGCTTAGCCGGCTTAACAGTGTCTTTGATCACAACAAAGCTCTTCTTGGGGCCCGGGATAGCACCCTTGATGAGGATGAGGTTGCGGTCAGTGTCAACACGAACAACCGTGAGGCGCTGCACCGTCACGCGCTCGCCACCCATACGGCCGGGGAGCTTCTTGCCCTTCAGCACGCGTCCGCCGGGGCCGGAAATCATAGCACCAGTGGAACCGGGCTCACGATGAGACTTGGAACCATGTCCCATGGGGCCACGTGCGAAGTTGTGACGCTTGATACCGCCAGCAAAGCCCTTGCCCTTGGAGGTACCCGTTACATCAACTAACTCACCTGCAGCGAATATATCAACGCCGATGGAATCACCGACTTTATATTCAGAAGGATCCTGAAGGCGCATCTCGCGGATGAACTTAACCGGCTTCACACCAGCCTTATCGAAATGGCCCTTCATTGGCTTGTTGACCTTGTTCTCTTTAACTTCACCAAAGCCAAGCTGCACTGCGTTGTAGCCGTCGCTCTCCACCGTCTTGTTCTGCAGAACGATGTTGTTGCCGGACTCCACAACGGTAACAGGAACAACCTTGCCCTCTTCCGTGAAGATCTGAGTCATGCCAAGTTTTCTACCTAAAATTGCTTTAGACATTCATTCCACCTCCCCTGGGATTAAAGTTTGATTTCAATGTCCACGCCAGCCGGAAGGTCGAGACGCATGAGAGCATCAACGGTCTTGTTGGTCGGCTGCAGAATGTCAATAAGGCGCTTATGGGTGCGCATCTCGAACTGCTCACGGGAGTCCTTGTTGACATGCGGGGAACGCAGAATCGTGTAGATGTTCTTCTCCGTCGGGAGGGGAATCGGGCCGGACACCATAGCGCCGGTCTTCTTTGCAGTATCCACAATCTTTACTGCACTCTGATCGAGGGCTTTATGATCATAAGCCTTCAAACGAATTCTGATTTTCTGTTGCTTAGACAATGTGTTTTCCTCCTTATCGTCCAGGCTCTTTTATGGGGCTGTCCCATCCATCTGCAGCCAAGGGCCTTTGGCTGTACATGGACAGGACAGCCCCATGGCCCAAACATTTCTCCGTAGCAGTTCCCTTGGAACTTGCCAAGCCATCTGCCACGTCATCGCATGGGGGCATCCTGTAAAAACCCTTGAAATAAGAGCGACGCGAGCGCCGCTCTTACAAAAGGATTCAAAATGTAGTCAATACTTAGGCTTCGACCTCGGTCACGCGGCCGGCGCCAACGGTGTGGCCACCCTCGCGGATAGCGAAGCGGAGGCCCTTCTCGATAGCGATCGGGGTGATGAGCTCCACATCCATCTCCACGTTATCGCCGGGCATAACCATCTCAGTGCCCTCGGGCAGACGGACAACGCCGGTAACGTCAGTGGTACGGAAGTAGAACTGGGGACGATAGTTGGTGAAGAAGGGGGTATGACGGCCGCCCTCTTCCTTGGTCAGGACGTAAACCTGAGCCTTGAACTTGGTGTGGGGATGAATGGTGCCGGGCTTAGCCAGAACCTGGCCGCGCTCGATCTCCTTGCGGTCAATGCCGCGGAGCAGGGCACCGATGTTGTCGCCTGCCACAGCGCTGTCCAGCATCTTGCGGAACATCTCGATGCCGGTGACAACGGTGGACTTGGGCTCATCCTGGAGACCAACGATCTCAACGGTATCGTTCATCTTCAGCTCGCCACGCTCCACACGGCCGGTGGCAACGGTGCCGCGGCCGGTGATGGTGAACACATCCTCAACAGGCATGAGGAAGGGCTTGTCAGTGTCACGGGTCGGGGTGGGGATGTACTCATCCACAGCATCCATAAGCTCGAAGATCTTAGCCTTCATGGCCTCGTCACCCTCCAGAGCCTTCAGAGCGGAGCCAGCCACAACGGGGATGTCGTCGCCGGGGAACTCGTAGCTGGAGAGCAGCTCGCGAACTTCCATCTCAACGAGCTCGAGGAGCTCGGGATCGTCAACCTGGTCAACCTTGTTCAGGAAGACAACGATAGCGGGCACGCCCACCTGACGAGCGAGCAGGATGTGCTCACGGGTCTGAGGCATGGGGCCATCAGCAGCGGAAACAACCAGGATAGCACCGTCCATCTGAGCAGCGCCGGTAATCATGTTCTTGACATAGTCAGCATGGCCCGGGCAGTCAACGTGAGCATAATGACGCTTCTCAGTCTCATACTCAACGTGAGCGGTGTTGATGGTGATACCGCGCTCGCGCTCCTCAGGAGCCTTATCGATATCAGCGTAATCCTCGAACTTAGCCATGCCCTTCTCGGACAGGCACTTCGTGATTGCAGCAGTCAGAGTAGTCTTGCCATGGTCAACGTGACCGATGGTGCCGATGTTAACATGCGGCTTAGTTCTCTCAAACTTTTCTTTTGCCATTGATTTTTTCCTCCCTTATTCGCCCTTATTCTTGGCAGTGACAGCGTCGGCTATATTCTTGGGAACTTCATCATAGTAGGAAACCTCCATGGAGTAGTTCCCGCGACCCTGTGTCTTGGAACGCAGATCCGTCGAGTAACCGAACATCTCGGACAGAGGAACGAACGCATTGATGACCTGTGCACCATTGCGCGGCTCCATGCCGTCGATGCGGCCGCGACGGGAGTTAAGGTCGCCGATAACATCGCCCATGTAATCCTCAGGAACGATGACCTCAACCTTAACATACGGCTCGAGGAGAACCGGGTTGGCCTTCTCGGCACCGTTCTTGAATGCCATGGAACCGGCAATCTTGAAGGCCGCCTCGGAAGAGTCGACTTCGTGGAAAGAACCATCGTAGACAGTAGCCTTGACGTCGACCACCGGATAACCAGCTACGACACCAGACTCCATAGCCTGCTTGACGCCTTCCTCGATGGGCTTGATGAATTCCTTGGGAATAGCACCGCCCACAACCTTGTTCTCGAAGCTGAAGCCTGCGCCAGCTTCCTGGGGCTCCAGCTTGAGCCAGCAGTGACCATACTGACCGTGACCACCGGACTGGCGAACGAACTTGCCTTCTGCCTCGACGGTCTTGCGGATGGTCTCGCGATAAGCAACCTGGGGCTCGCCGACCTTGCAGTCCACTTTGAATTCGCGGAGCATACGGTCAACGATGATCTGCAGGTGAAGCTCACCCATGCCGGAGATGATGCACTGGCCAGTCTCCTGGTCGGTGTGAACCCGGAAAGTCGGATCCTCTTCTGCCAGCTTCTGGAGAGCAACGCCCATCTTCTCCTGGTCATTCTTGGTAGCCGGCTCAACCGCAACGGAGATAACCGGATCTGGGAAGACCATGGACTCGAGGATGATCTGATTGTTCTCATCGCAAAGGGTATCACCAGTGGTGGTATCCTTCAGGCCCACAGCAGCAGCAATATCGCCGCTGTAAACTTTATCAATTTCCTTACGGTTGTTAGCGTGCATCTGCAGGATACGGCCGATACGCTCTTTCTTGCCCTTAGTGGAGTTGTACACATAGGAGCCAGACTCGAGGATACCGGAGTATACACGGAAGAATGCCAGCTTACCAACGTACGGGTCAGTCATAATCTTGAAGGCCAGAGCGGAGAACGGCTCCTCGTCACTGGAAGGACGATGATCCTCTTCACCGCTGTCCGGGTTGATGCCCTTGATGGGCGGAATGTCCGTCGGAGCGGGCATGTAGTCAACCACAGCATCCAACAGGGGCTGAACGCCCTTGTTGCGATAGGAAGTACCGCAGACAACAGGCACCATGTTGCAGGTAACGGTAGCCTTGCGGATAACCTTCTTGATATCCTCTTCGGTGATATCCTCACCGCCGAGGTACTTCTCCATGAACTCGTCATCCTGCTCGGAGCAAGCTTCGAGCAGCTTCTCGCGATATTCTTCAGCCATATCCTTCATGTCATCGGGAATGGCAACCTCATCCGCGACTTTGCCAAGATCGTCTTCATAAACGATGGCTTCCATCTTCACGAGGTCGATGATGCCCTGGAAGTTATCCTCAGCACCGATAGGCAGCTGGATAGCAACTGCATTGGCATTGAGGCGCTCCTCCATCATCTTGATGACGTTGAAGAAGTCCGCACCGGTAATGTCCATCTTGTTGACATAAGCCATGCGGGGAACCTGGTACTTCTCAGCCTGACGCCAAACGGTCTCAGTCTGAGGCTCAACACCGCCGCGAGCAGTCAGAACTGCCACAGCGCCGTCAAGCACGCGCAGGGAACGCTCAACCTCTACGGTGAAGTCCACGTGACCCGGCGTATCAATGATGTTGATACGATGGTTCTTCCAATGGCAGGTGGTAGCAGCGGAAGTAATGGTAATACCGCGCTCCTGCTCCTGGACCATCCAGTCCATGGTAGCAGCGCCATCATGAACCTCACCGATCTTGTGATTTACACCAGTGTAGAAGAGGATACGTTCCGTGGTGGTCGTCTTACCAGCATCGATGTGAGCCATGATACCGATATTACGAGTTTTTTCAAGGGAAAACTCTCTTGCCACTTTTTATTTCTCTCCTTATATAATAGATACGGTCTGGGAATTACCAGCGATAATGTGCGAACGCCTTGTTGGCTTCTGCCATCTTGTGCGTATCTTCCTTCTTCTTGATCGCTGCGCCCGTGTTGTTGGCCGCATCCATGAGCTCACCGGAAAGACGTGCATCCATGGTCTTCTCACCGCGGAGACGTGCATAGTTCACGAGCCAGCGGATGCCGAGAGTCATGCGACGGTCCGGACGGACCTCAACCGGAACCTGATAGTTGGCACCACCCACGCGGCGTGCACGAACTTCCAGAACCGGCATAACGTTCTTGAGAGCAGTCTCAAAAACTTCCAGAGGATCCTTGCCGGTCTTGGCACGGATCGTCTCAAATGCATCATAAACGACGCGCTCAGCAACGCTCTTCTTACCGGAGAGCATTACCTTGTTGATGAATTTCGTAACCGTCTTGCTGTGGTACACCGGATCCGGCAGTACGTCGCGCTTCGGTACGGAACCTTTTCTTGGCATTGTTTTACCTCCTTATCATAATCTTTTTAAGCCGTAAGCTTACTTCTTCTTCGCTTTCTTAGCACCGTACTTGCTGCGGGCCTGACCACGATCCTGCACACCTGCAGTATCGAGAGAACCACGAATGATGTGGTAACGAACACCCGGCAGATCCTTAACACGGCCGCCACGAATCAGAACAACGCTATGCTCCTGAAGATTATGACCAATGCCCGGAATGTATGCAGTGACCTCGATGCTGTTCGTCAAACGAACACGAGCCACCTTACGCAGTGCAGAGTTCGGCTTCTTCGGCGTGCTGGTATAAACACGCGTGC
This sequence comes from uncultured Selenomonas sp., assembly GCA_905234515.1. Classification (GTDB taxonomy): domain Bacteria; phylum Bacillota; class Negativicutes; order Selenomonadales; family Selenomonadaceae; genus Selenomonas_B. The sequence continues at coordinate 9,271 of CAJOIN010000006.1, read as the reverse complement.
AGACGCCACGCTTCTGCGGGCAATTCTTGAGTGCTGGTGCTTTGGACTTCTCCTGCATGCTCTTTCTGCTCTTACGAACTAACTGGTTGATAGTTGGCATACATGCACCTCCTTCCTTCATATTGAGAATTTATTATTTATTATAAGCAGCTTTTACACCGCTTATTAACAAATAAACTTACTTCAGTACGGCCACAACTGCTGCGCCGACCTCGATGCCGCAGGCCTCTCCCAGGGCCTTCATGGATTCAGCTGGCTTAACCTCTATATGCCCTGCTGTGCAAAGCTCCTTCACCGGCTCCGTGATGCGCTCATCCGCATCATCTGCCATCATCACCAGTTCTACGCTCTGCCTTTTGACCGCCTTGGTGACCTGCTTGAGGCCAATCACCTTTTTGGCATCCTTAAGTGCTTCCAGATTCATCGTTTGCACTCCCCTGTACACTTTCTCGCGCCCCTCCCGAGGCACTTCTATATATTAGCACCCGCTAAAATCCTTGTCAACACTTTATTTACAAAGATTTTTGTGTACACGTGCCCTTGCGTGTCATTATCGCTAAATCAATAAAAAATACCGGCTCATTTTCAATCAGCCGGTATTTTTAGCTATTGAATTTCCTGGATTTTCCCTGTTTTTTCTCCTTTTTCCTGGAAATTTTCTTTTTTTCTATAAAAAAACAGGAAAATTATTGGTATCACAAGCAGGGTAAAAACCGTAGAGGTCAGCAAACCGCCAATAATGACCCAGGCCATCGAAGAACGTGTCTCGCTGCCTGCCGTAAGGGACAGGGCTGTAGGCAGCATGCCCACCATCATGGTGATGGTAGTCATCACTATGGGACGCAGTCTCACCCGCCCTGCTTCCAGAATAGCCTCCAACGCTGTATAGCCCCTGTCCATCAGGGTCAGGGTGTAATCAATCAGCAAGGTGCCGTTTTTGGCCACAATTCCATCCATGACCAGAATGCCTATCAAAGAATAAAGGTTCAGGGTATTGTGGGTCAGGAACAGCAGCAGTATGGAGCCAATCAGCCCCAAGGGCAGTGAAAACATCCTGATAAAAGGAGTAATCACAGATTCATACAGTACCGCCAAAAGCATATAGATGAGAATCAACGCCAAAAGCAACGCAGAAAGCAGTTCCCCAAAGGCCTCATCCATGCGGTCGGCCTGCCCCCTGAATTTATAAGTCACACCTTCTCCCAAAGCTGCACTGTTCAGGGCCTTGCGCACATCCTTCGTTACATCACCGATGGGACGTCCGCTTAGATTGGCGCCAATGGCTATGGACCGCTGCTTGTCCACCCGGCGTATGCTGACGGGGCCCCGCCCATTGTTTATGGCAGCCACATCCCCCAGATAAATGAGTTTGCCCGAAGAAATGATTGGCACCCGCGCCACATCGGAGGCCTTGTAGCCGTCTGCCCCCTCAAAGCGCACCTTGATATCAGTATCCTGGCCGCTGTTATGCTTGTCATTTTTCAGCTGTCCGGCAGAAATACCTGAGATAGCCGAGGCAAAGGCAGTTTCCACCTCCCCCAGGGAAGTGCCGTATATTTTGAGCTTCTCCCGGTCCACCCTGAGCTGCAGTTCCGGCATACCTTCCACATAGGTGCTGTTCACGTCTGTCAGCCCCTTGATGCCCCGCAGTACACGCATGGTTTCCTCTGCTGCCGAGTCAAGCTCCTCTGGGTTTATGCTGCGCAGCTCCAGCTGCAGGGCGCCTGCGCCATTGCGGGCACCGCCCCCGGAGATGCCTGCCACATTGGTCTGGGTCTCTGCCACCCTGACCTCTGCTTCATGTATGCCCGAAGAGAACTTTCTGATTTCATCAGCTACTTCCCAGACAGAACGGCTGCGGTCCCGCCTGTCCACCAGCTGCACCTTGATGCGGCCTTCATAGGCCGTGCTCCCCCCTGCATGAGTCATGTAATATTTGACCTCAGGAATCTCAGCCAGCTTTCCTTCCAGCCTGCGGGCCACCTTGTCCGTTTCCTCTGCCGAGGAACCCACTGGCGCCTGGATGTTTATGGTCAGGCTGGACTCATCTGTCCGGGGCATATACTCTGAGCCCACTATGCCCAAGGGCACCATGGCCAGGACCAGCAGGAAGATGGTCAGGATGCTGAGCAAAAGCTTTTTCTGATGGGCAAGGCTCCAGCGAAGCATTCCCATATATTTTTCCTCTGCCCGCTTTTCCAGCCTGTCCATAAAAGACCACAAGGGGCTGGCCGGTATTTTATAGCCATGCCTGTAAAATTTTGAGGCCAGCATAGGGGTCAGGGTGAAGGAAACAAACAGGGAAAAGAATCCTGCAAAGACTATGGTCAGACCAAACTGGCGGAAGTACTGTCCCGTCATGCCCTCCATAAAGGCAATGGGCATAAAGACAGCCGCATCACAAAGGGTAATGGCCACCGCTGCCATGCCAATCTCCATGCGCCCCTTTTCCGCCGCCTCATCTGTTTTTTCTCCCTGCTGCAGATGACGGGTGATATTCTCCAACACCACAATGGAATCATCCACCAAGATGCCGATACAGAGAGTCATGCCCATCAGGGACATCATATTGAAGGTAAAGCCACAGACATACATGACAAAGAAAGCCGCCACCAGGGAGGTGGGTATGGCAATCATAACTGCTGCCGTGGAGCGCCACCCTCTAAGGAAAAAGAAGAGTACCAGGCCGGTGGTGATAAGGCCCTCTACCAAGGTGCCAAGGGTATTGTGCAGCGAGGTTTCCACATAATCCGCATCATTGGACACTACCACAAAATCGTAATCCGGGTAATCCTTGCGAAGCCTCTGCACCTTTTCCAGTACGTTGTCCGCTGTTTCCACCACATTGGCATCACTATTCTTGTAAATGAGCACATTTATTGCTTCATTGCCGTTCAGCCTGCCATAGCGGGAAGCTCTGGCTGACTGCCGAGGTCAGGGGCACCTTCCTGCCCGCCGTATTTTCCACCTGCACCGTCTCAATTTCAGACACATCCTGATACTGGGCAATGACGCGCACATCTGACTGGGTAGCTTCAGTATACACCGAGCCTGAGGGGAGCAGCTGATTTTCCTTTTTCAGGGCACTGGCAATCTTGTCCAGGGTCAACTGGTAAGCTGCCATTTTATCCCGGTTGACCTCAACGGCAATTTCCTTGTCCCGGCCGCCATGAAGTTCAACCTCCGAGACGCCCCCTGCCTGCTGGATCACCTCCTGAAAGACATTTTCCGTCTGGGAGTATGTATCCGCCAAACCGTAAGGGGACAAGACTGCCAACTCCACAATGGGCTTGGCGTTCAGGTCGCGCTTGATAACTACCGGGGAGTCAGCTTCATCCGGCAGTCTGTTTTTTATGGCATCCACTTTCTTGGTAGCCTCGATGGCTGCCAAATCCGCATTGGCCTCAAACTCAAGCTCCAGGCCTATGCGGGCCCGCTCATAGCTGGCAGTGGAAGTTATCTTCTTCACATTGGAAACAGAGGAAAGGGCGTCCTCCACAGGCTTTACGATTTCCTGCTCAACCGATTCCGCACTTGCCCCAGGATACTTTACCACCACCGTCACGTAGGGAGTGTTCAGCTCCGGCAGCAGCTCCACCCCGATGCGGTAATAGCTGTATAAGCCAAGCACCACAAAGAAGGCCACAATCATGGAGATGCCCACAGGTCTTTGGATGGAAAACCGCGTGATATTCATTGGTTATCCGCCTCTCTGCTCTCATCCCCATCTGCCACATCCACGGCCATGCCCTGCTGGAGCCTGTCCAGATTGGAGATAATCACAACATCTCCCTCAGACAGCCCCGAGATTATTTCATTATACTCATCGTTCATAAGTCCGATGCGTACCTCCCTGGCCTCTGCTGTACCATCTGCAGCCAGCACAAAGACAGTCTGCCTGCCATTGCGTGAAAGCACCGCCTCCTTGGGTACAAACAGCGTATCCCTGCGCTGGAGTATATCCAAGGCTGTATGGGCAAAAAGCCCAGCCTTCAGCTGCAGGTCATCTCCCAAAAGCTCAATGCGCACCTGATAGCTTTTCACCGTATCGTCCATGGCCGGGCTCACATACACAATGCGCCCAGGGTAGTCCTCCCCCATGGCATCCACTGTCACCATGACCTCCATACCGGTGTTCAGGATAGCGGCATCTGCCTCCGACAGCCTGCAGTCCACATTCAGATGGCTGTTGTCCACCAGGCTCAGCACCTTGGTGCCTGCGGAGGCAATCTGCCCCACCTCTGCCTGGCGGTAGCCGATAATGCCTGCCCTGGGAGCCCTGAGCACCATATCTTCCCGCTGCTGGCGCAGGCCGTCTGCCGCCCTTTCTGTCTTTTCGGCCGTATAAATCTTGGACTGGACGCTGGCCGCCCCGCCGCCTTCCACCTGGTTCTCCAGTATTTCAAAAGCTGCCAGGCTGGCCAAATATTCCTGTTTCACAGAATCAAGTTTATCCTGAGAAATGGCACCAATGGAGAATAAATACTCATTGCGCTCGTATTTGCTTTTTTCCAATTCGTAATTATTGCGCGCCTTTATGTAATTGGCATTATAAGTGGCAGCCGCCTCCCGGGCATCTGCCCTGGCCGCGCCTGCTGCCGCCGACTGCTCCTTAATGGAGATATCAAGATCAGAGGTGTCCTGCACCAGCAGCACCTGACCTTCCTCCACCTCGTCCCCCAATTTTACCAGCACTTCAGTCACACGGCCGGTATACTTGGGCGCCAAAGCAATATCGGCATTGGCAGTAGTCTGGCCGGAAAGCAGTATATGGCGGTTCATGTCAGCCCGCTTCAAGACCATGGTCTTGACCACCGGCCTTTGATGCCTGACACCGGGGCGTCCCTCTTCACCCATCTGGCGGAAGGAGGCATAAAGGGAAAAAGCCAGCACCAGGGCCAGCAAAATAACATATCTGCCCCTGCCCAATTTCTGCCAACGCTCCCTCAAATCCCCGAATCCTGCTCCCCGCTCCATAGTTAATGCTCCTTTTCCTCAAAACTTCCCTGCAAAAAATCCTTGAGAGGCAATGGGCCTCCCAAGGATTTTAAATTCATATCAGAATCTCAGGCCTGCACGTACAGCGCCTTGACCACAATATCCACCTCATGTACCACCATACCGGTCATATATTCCACAGCCTGCCTGACTGCCTTCTGGGTCTTGGTGATCAGGGTGGGGATATGGTTGCCATAGGTCAGCACCACAGAGCAGGAAATCTTCAGCCCCATGTCCTCGTTACCTTTATAAAGGTGCTGCACCTTTATATGGCTGACCTCACTGATGCCTGCCTCCCGCACTACCCGGCGGACAATAGCAGCCACTGCATGGTCATCTATGCTCAAAGTCCCATAATAGCTGAACACCGGCCGCACTATGGACTTTTCACCGAGCCTGCGGCGCTTGGTAGCAGACCTTTTGAAAAATGACTGCAACGGGTCGATAAGAAAGCCGGAAAAATGCGGCTTCAGCTCAATGGTGGGCACAGGAATGATGTGCTTGCCCTGCTTCAGCCTGTAGAACTGGGCTTTCTCAATATCCGCCTTGGTGGCGATATCTTCAATATGTATGATCTTGGAGATGGCAGGCAGCTTCAGGGCCCTGGTGATCTTATGCACCATGTTCTCGGAAGTTCCCAGCACCAGTATGCGGTGGGGATTCTCCGCAGCTATAGCCTTGCGCACTTCCTCCGCATGGCCAGGCAGCACAAAGATAGCACGCCGCACAGCCATAATCTTGCTGGGCTCCTGCTTGGCTGAGTGGCCTGCCACGATTTTGCCGTCCCGAATAAGGATGCCATCATCAATAATGGCATCCGCATTATGCTTATGTGCAATAATCAAAGCCCGGTGGCTTTTGCCTGTACCGCTCGGCCCCACCAAAGCAATTACATCCATTGGTCACTCTCCCCTGCCATGCTCAAGGACGATAAAACTGCTCCGCCCACTTGTCTTCTATCGTGAATAAGCCTAATTCCTGCGGATACCTGGTGGCATAGCCATGGAAATCAGAGCCTCCTGACACCAAGAGGCCATGCCTTTCTGCCATTTCCATATAGCGCTGGGTATCCTCCTCATTATGCTGGGGATAAAATACCTCCAGCCCCTCTATGCCGGAACTGCAAATCTGCTCTACCAGCTCATCATCGCCCACCAGCTTTGGATGGGCAAGCACTGGCGTGCCTCCAGCAGCCTTGATGAGTTCCACTATTTCCGATAATTCCAGGTGATAGTGAGGCACATAGGCAGGCTTCCCCTTCTGCAACATGGCCGAAAAGGCATCCCTGATAGACTCAAAGTAGCCCTTCCTCACCAAAATACGCGCTATATGTGAACGGCTGATGGATCTGCTGGCGCCTGCTATGGTCAGGACTTCCGTCTCTGTAATCTGATAACCCTGCTTGCAAAGCTTCTCCACCATCTCACTGAAGCGCGTCCAACGCGCCTCGGTCACATCATTCAGCTTGTCTATCAAATCCCGATAATAAATATCGACATTATACCCCAGAACATGTATTTCATGCACAGGATGATGGGCACTGAACTCTATCCCGGGAATAATCTTTATTCCCTTGGCAGGCAGCAGCCCACTTTCATACAAATGACCCACACCATCAACAGTGTCATGGTCGGTAATAGCCAAATATGTGAGTCCTGCTGCCTTAGCGGCCGCTACGAGCTCCTCCGGGGCAAGCTTGCCATCAGAAAAGGTCGTATGCGCATGCAAATCGCTTGGCATCCTGATCTCAACTCCTATCCATATCGTCAGCGCGGCTCCACAATAAGCTTGATGGCAGTACGTTCCTCGCCTTCAATCTTGATATCTGTGAATGCCGGAATGCAAATAAGGTCCACTCCATGAGGAGCTACAAAACCACGAGCTATAGCCACTGCCTTCACAGCCTGATTAAGGGCACCTGCACCTATAGCCTGCATTTCTGCGCTGCCATTTTCCCTCAGGACTCCCGCCAGGGCTCCTGCCACAGAGTTAGGATTGGATTTAGCGGATACTTTCAAGATTTCCATGTTCTCAGCACGTCCTCTCTGGTCAATGCAACTGCTTCGATTGCTACTGCAAGAATACCTTGTTCACCTGTTACTGCAATTACTATTCGTCATGCTTTGAAAAAATCCTGCTTAAAAATTATGTATGGTTAATAAACACCAAGCTTTATTCCACAATCAAAATTCGTTCTATCCCCGTAGTACAATCTGTCTTATCATCTATTTCCACAATGACTGCCGAATACACCTGAGGTCCCTCTGTCTCCACTTCGAAGCGCACCGGCATGCCAGTTGTGAATTTATAGATAATACTATCTGTCTTCACTCCCAGCACAGAATTCCAAGGTCCCACCATACCCAAATCCGTAATATAGGCAGTTCCCTGGGGCAGCACTCTTTCATCCGACGTCTGTATATGGGTATGGGTTCCCACCACGCCGTTAACCCGGCCGTCAAGGTACCAGCCCATGGCCATCTTTTCAGAAGTGGTTTCTGCATGGAAATCCAGGAACAGGATATTGCACTCCTTTTTCAGATCCTTTAGAAGCTCCTCCACCTTTTGGAAGGGACAGTCCAAAGCAGGCATAAAAGACCTGCCGGAAAGGTTCATGACCCCGATGTTCTTGGCCTTGAAAGGATAAATGCAGCTGCCCTTCCCCGGAGTTCCCTCTGGATAGTTGGCGGGCCTGATCAGGAATGGCTCACTATCAATGAACTCCATGACATCCTTCTTATCCCAAACATGGTTGCCGGAAGTAACGATATCAGCGCCACCGCTGTAGAGTTCATCCAGCGCGTTTCTGGTAAAGCCCTTGCCGCTGGCAGAATTCTCGCCATTGACAATGACCACATCAATATTCTTTTCCTTGCGCAATTTCTGCGTATGCTTTCGGAACGTCTGACGGCCCGGACGGCCTATGACATCCCCCACCAACATGACTCGCAAATCTCTTCTCCTCTTATCTGTTGTAAACCACAACGCGGTCATTCTCCCTGACAGCCGCTATGCGTTCCTTGATGGCAAGTTCCTGGGGCTGGTCCAGCAACTGGTCCAGGATCTCGCTGTGCATATTGGCAAACTCCAGGGGCAGATTCTCCTCCGTGTGTCTGTCCACCAGCAGGCTGTCGCCAAACCTGTCCACCATCAGCTCAGCCATGACCTCCAATTCTCCCCGGGAAAGATCCCCAAGATTTCTCACCACTTGTATCATGAGAGTATCATGCTGCTCTTCCAGGCTGACAGAAGACCAGACACACAGCCCCTCCTCCATTTCATGGTAAACCTCCAGGCTCTCCCGCAGGAAATCCAGAAAATCATCCAGCTTCCTGCCTTCCGGGACGGGCTTTCTGACCATGAAGCTAAGTTCCAGCCAATCCTTTTCTGGATCGTAATTTATTGCCGTAACCTCCGGATAGCAAACCAAAAGAGAACCCATGAGCTGGACTCCCACCTTCAGGTTATTCTGCCGTATATCCCTTGCGGGTTCATCTTTCTTGAAAAATTTCTTCATGCAAAACATCGTCCTCACTCCCTTCTGCCTGCAAAGCTGGAAAAGGCCGCTAAAGGGGCCATGCTAAAACTATAACAAAAGGAGAGTGCCGGAGAAAAACTCTCTTGCACCCTCCTTTGAATGCTCGTTCCGATTTACTTGGCGTAATCCACCACACGGGTTTCCCTGATAACCGTAGCCTTGATCTGGCCCGGATACTCAAGTTCATCCTCAATGCGCTTGACAATGTTATGTGCCAGAGCAGCTGCCTCAGCATCATCCACCTTGTCAGGCTTCACCATCACGCGCACCTCACGGCCCGCCTGAATAGCGAAGCAGCGCTCAACGCCTTCGAAGGATTCTGCAATCTCTTCCAGATTCTTGAGGCGCTTGAGATAGGACTCAAGGCTCTCACGCCTTGCCCCGGGACGTGCTGCGGACACTGCATCAGCCGCAGCCACCAGCACGGATTCCACACAGCTAGGCTCCATATCACCATGATGGGAAGCTACTGCATTGATGACATCCTTGGACTCGCGGTACTTGCGGGCCAGGTCTGCACCAATGGCAGTATGGGACCCCTCCACCTCATGGTCGATAGCCTTGCCGATATCATGGAGCAGACCTCCACGCTTGGCCAGCATTACATCACAGCCCAGCTCGGCTGCCATGACACCTGCCAGGTGAGAAACCTCCACGGAGTGGTTCAGCACATTCTGGCCGTAGCTGGTACGATAGCGCAGACGTCCTAAAAGCTTCACCAGCTCGGGATGAATG
>CAJOIN010000005.1:26058-28840 GCA_905234515.1 uncultured Selenomonas sp. | reverse complement strand
CCTGATATGCTGCAGGTCTGGCAAGTATTTTTCGGGGATATATTCTGCCAGTTTCTGGCACAGGGCTTCCATATCCGTCACCATCTCACTGCGGACACAGACCAGCTCCGGATCGGTCATAGCGAGAGCTGCCCGGAGGCTTACCTCTATGGTTTCCAGGCTTTTCTTCCTGTCCGTCAGGTGATGCTGATACCATTCCTCTCTGGGCAAAAGGCTGTAAAGCAGATACTTTATTTCCCCGGCGATGTTGTGACTGCCCTGATGGAGCCGTCCATTCAGCACCAGCCCCATGCCGCAGATGCTGTAGCCTCTGGGCGAAAGGAAGACGATGTTCCTGTATTTATCCTGCTGGGCGTAGAAGCCCAGGGCCGCAGCGTTCACATTGTTGGTGATGACCGCAGGCACGCCGTACCTTTCCTCCAGATAGCCAGCCAGGTCCAGCTCCGGGTCAATCATGGTGGCGTCCAAGTCAAGGTGTCCCTGCCATACGGAGCCGGGGGTGGCAATACCTACGATATCATATGGACCAAAGCGGCAAGCAGCCGTGTCCAAAATATCCTCTATGTCCTTCCGCACATCCAGGCGGCCCTTGATGACAGTCTCGGCCTTGAGGGGCGTCCCCTGCTCATAGAGGCGGTAGGCAATCCTGGTCCTGCCCGCAAAGGGCATCAGCACCAGGGCAAGAATCCTCTCCCTGCTCTTTATCTCCCCCAGAGCCTTGGCAATAGCCCTATCCTCACTGGTCTGCCGCCATTTAATGAGCCCGTCCCGGAAAAAGTCCAACAAGGCCGCCACATCATAGCGGGCAAAGATTTTGGCAGGAATCTTCAGCACCAGCTTCTCCGGCAGAAGGGTGCGGGCCGCCTCATACTGATAGGCAATCTGCGGCGCCAGCAACACAGCCTCGGCTTCCAGCCCCGCTGTCCCCAGCTTTGCCCAGGGTACGGCGCTGAACTCATAATCAAGGCTCAAAAGCTCTGCCGCCTCCTGCAGCTGCTGGGCAAAATACCCGGTGGTCAGCCCGCCGGTGCAGCAGAGAAGAATCCTGCGGCGTCCCTTATCCCTGGCCCCTGCAAAGACCTCCCGCATCTCCGCCCAAAGTTCTTTGGCGTGGGCCATGTCCTTCAGCTCGAAGTGCAGGTAGAAAATGATCTCCCCATGCCCCCGGCTGGTCACACTCATTTCCACGATGACCGAAGCCAGCAAGTGGAAGCGAATCTCCCCCTGAGCATAAGGGCCGGACAGCTTTATGTCCCCCTCACTTGGCTCAATTTTCCCTTCCAGCAATTCTTCAGCCAGTATGTACTGCCTGTACTCCTCCAGCAAATCATTGCTGACTCTCATATCCTCACCCGCCTTACCTCCATTGTAGAAGAGAGGCACAGAGAAAACAATAAAAACTTGTTACCTTGCTCAGAACCTTCTGTCCGAGGGAGAAGTATAAAACGAAACAAATGCACTAAAGTTTCATTTAGTTTCCATAAGCAACCATCTTGTTTCCATTTACTCCTGCTATGCTTCATATTGTTCGCAGCACTTGATAACACAAGACTGGAGGGAACAAGATTATGAAACAGATGAAAAAAATAAGCAAACATATATCCAGCAATTTCATGTATGGCATAAATCTGCAATACTTCCGCAATTCCCTTACCATGCTTACGGCAATAATGGTAATGGCTACGGCTGTCCTGGCCCAGAGCCTGATTTCTGAAGCCCAGGCTGCCGAGCCTGAGATTACACGTGATGTACGGGCATTAGCGCAAAACGGATCCTACCTTGCCGGCCTCAGTCATCGCATCAAGGAAGAAGACAGTCTCATGCATAAGATTTTGACAGATGCAGTGAAGGACCAAGTAGATTTAAAACAAGCAGCTGATGGCATCAGTGACGTACTGCGCTATACATTAGTCATAAAGGACGAAGACTACAGCCGCCAGGTGCCGGAGGCCATGGAAAAGCTTACGAATAACAACTATAAGGTGTTGAAGTTCCGCAATGCATGGGGCGGCAAGTTTTATCAGGGCATCAATGTACAGCTTTTGAACCCATCCGGGATCAAGACGGAATTGCAGTTCCATACCCCCAATTCCTACGCCATCAAGCAAGCCTCCCATGAAGTATACGAAATCCGCCGCAACCCGGCTTCCACTCCGGCAGAGGTAGCCGAAGCCACGGCCAGGAGCATTGCTTTCAACGATATGGTAAATGTGCCATCAGGCGCCAAAGACATTTCCTGGAATCAGGGATGACCATTATGCAACAAAGGCGTCTGCACTTTGGCCACCGCTGCATCCTCCAGCAGGCTATACTGCGGAGTATGATGCTCAGACAGAAAAAGGAAAATGCGCGAAAAAATGGGGCTGTTGCACGTAATCAAAACCTGCAGCAGCCTCATTTTTATGCAAAAAGATAAGGGGCTGTTGCACGAGTGTAATTCCACTTATGCACAGCCCCATTTGCTTTTTTGCAGTTTACAATATTCCCGTCACATATTGTACCAACAGCGACATGCAGGCCACTGCCACCCAGCAGCAGAAGCCCAGGGCGATAGGGGCCAGACCGTGGCGCACTAGTTCCATCAGCCGGGTATTGAGGCCGATGGCGCACATGGCCAGCACGATGGCGAACTTGCCCAGGCTGCCCAAAGCGTGGCTGATCTCGCCCGGCAGGAAGCCCGAGGTATTCACGATGGAAGCCACCACGAACCAGAGGATGAACCAGGGGAAAATCTTCCCCAGCTTGAAGCCCTGTCCCTGGCCTGCCTTTTCCCGGGCCATGA
>CAJOIN010000005.1:0-25990 GCA_905234515.1 uncultured Selenomonas sp. | reverse complement strand
GCTGTAGGAATAGCCTGCCGCCACTACGGAGGAAGTATCATTCACCGCCGTACCGGCCCACATGCCGAAGCCGAAGTCCGACATATTCATCAGATGCCCCAGAAAGGGGAAGATGAACACCGCCAGCACATTGAACAGGAAGATGGTGGAAATGGAAAAGGCGATGTCCTTGTCCTTGGCCCCGATAACCGGCGCCACTGCCGCAATGGCCGAGCCGCCGCAGATAGCCGTACCTGCACCGATAAGGGTGGTAGTGCTGCGCTCCAGCTTCAGCAATTTTCCCACGGAGAGGGCCACGGCAAAGGCGGTGAGCAGGGTGAATATCATCACGGACAGGGACTGGGAGCCCACCTCCAGCACATGAAAGAGATTCATTTCAAAGCCCAGCAGGATGATGGCGTACTGGAGGATTTTCTTCCCCGTGAAGGCAATGCCCGCCTCCACCGCCTGAGGACGGCGCAGCCCCGCAAAGATCATGCCCAGCAAAATGCCAAATACCGGCCCGCCCACAATGGGAAATTCCTGCCCCAACAGCCAGGCCGGCACCGCAAAAACCAGGGCAAAGAAAATGCCCCGGAGATGTTCTTTCTTCATAAAGGTTCCCCCTTGCAATATCTATTGACAAGGGCTATCTTAGCATTTCACGTTTAATCCTGCAAGTTTTGGGGTTCCCTTTATGAATCATGATAGCAAGGCATTATATTTCCATCAGGCCGCCAAAGACATTTCCTGTAATCATAGATAGTCATTTCTGCCACAAAGAAGGCTGCACTTTATTGCGCAGCCTCCTTTGTTATTTTCGTTCAATATAATTTTGAGCCTGCACAGCATTCTGGTAGATTTATTCTGTCTGCCAGTCCATTGCTGATGCTTATTCTCTGGATTATCTTGTCCTTTCCACCTTTTCCCCATAAATAGTCTTGAACTCGTCCTTCATCGAGATAGTATTCCAACCTCGTTCCATAGCGAACTCTTTCAACTTGCTGGATTTTTCCGTATTTCCCAGCTCGCGCTCCGTATCGTCACAAAGCACGAAGAATGCCTCACTGTTATAGGGATTATCCTGCAAGGTGTATTCCAACATACCACTGTCACCCATTGAATTTCCAAACGACAAAACCGGCTTTTTGCCAATTTGGTTCAGCAGTGAGAATATCTTCATAGTCTTGGCATTATCAACGAGAGGTTTGCCTGAAATGACTATCTTCTCCTGATGTCGGTCAAAGAAGTGATCACCGGCCTTATCTTTGCCCATTTTCGTAGAGGTAAACACAAAGTCTGAAGCAATAATTCGGTCTGGTTGAATAGGTATAACGCCTTCCACTAATTCCCGCGTGGTGAGGTATCCACAAGCCGAATCAATATATACGGCAAAGCCATTGTTCGACAAATAAGAAATAATCTCTACCATAGGCAGATAAAAAGCCTCGCCACGTTTGAGATTTGATAAACCTGTTTCATTGGTCTCCATGAACTCGCGAACATACTTCCTGTATTCTTCAGGTGTCATGCCCTCATAGGCCTTGGTCAGTCCTTTAAAATACAGTTTATCCTCCGCAGGTGTGAGTTTTTCCTTATTGTACACTTTAGGCTTGATCTTTTTTGCGAGGGCTAACAAATCCTTGGGCGGGGTGTACGAATTATCTTCAAGGACACGATGGAGGAACATGACTTCCTGGAAATACAGTGGTGCAGTTTCGCAGTAAAATGTACCATCCATATCAAAAGTGGCAATACGATAGGCTGGAGGGATGAAGTTCTTGCTGATAGGATTGGTGGCCTCTTCTACGAATTTGACAATCTTCGCCTTAGTGGGCGAATCCTCATTCCAATACTTGAAGTCACTGGCATCCACTACGTTTATCGCTGCGATTTCGGCACGGCTGGCCGCTTCTCCCTGGGGCTGCCATAGTAGACATCCAAGACCAACAGCAGCTGCCATCAGTGTAACGCAGATTCTTCCGTGTCTCATGTTTAATCCTCCATTTCCTTCTGCACCTTCAAATCCAGCACTGGCGTTCCATCCAGCACATCCACCCCCAGGAACTCGATTGTAGTCCACTCCACCTTCACCACCTCGATGATCGAAGCCCCTATCAGATTAGGCCGCCTGGGGCTACGAGTGGCAAACACACCCGTCACAGGGCCTGTCCCCCGCTTCCTCACTTGGAGGCTGTGCTCAGTTGCCTCGTGGAAATGAAACAGCATCAACAGCTTCATGCCTGGCTCCACTCCCAGCAAGGCCTTCCTGTACTCAGGTAGTACCTTCAACGTAGCTGTAATGTCCCCACTGTCTGTGTAATATCTTGGCATATCTTCTCCGCTGGTGTAGGGCGATTTTACATATCCTATTGGCGTGTATGCAATGCTCTCCATGCCCTTTCTCCCTACCCCAGCACCTTCTTGAACGTATCATAATTAGCCGTATCCCTGGGGCTGCAGTACACTGCAAAATGCACTTCCCGGAATACCCCCTTAAAATCTGCAAGCACCTTCTTATATGCTTCTGCTACCACCTTAGGGTCATTCTGAAAGGCTCCGCATCCAAATGCGCCCAGTATCATGATCTCCGCCTTCTGCTCCGCTGCCGCCGCCAACAGATGCCTCCCCCTCTTCTCGTGGAGAGCCAATAGTTCCTTATCAGACAAGTGAACTTGCACCCCTGTACTGGGATTCATAGCATTGCCAGGACGTTCTCTGAGATTTGGGGCCGCACAGGTTATCACATCCACCTTGCACCACTTATCTTCCGGCAATCTTCTGGGGGCATCCGTATCGCTCTTGATGATCAGAATATCAGGGGTGTAGATACATGCATCCGTATACTTGGCATCATGCCTGTCCTGGTGGAACTTATAGAACCGTCTCCAGTTCTCTTTGGTGTCCAGCACAGGATACAGGGTAGAGCATCGGCAGATGGCTTCTTCTTGTGCCCTGCTTCCCTTCTTCACCCCTCCGCCAGGATTGGTCGCCGAGGCGAAGTTATGGACGCATATCCTGGCCTCAGGGAATTTCCTGTGGTAGAACATGGCTGATTCCAGGCTGCGATATTTGCTGACGGATACGACAGTATCCTCAAATCTCTTCCCCGGTATTTCCGGCTTATCCGCTTCCTCATAGAACTGAGTTGCTGTTATGGATTCCTTGATAGATGCTTCCAACTTCTCATCATGCTTGTACCAGTATGCCGTGTCCACAAATATTTCCACTAAGTCTTCCCTGCTTGTCATGATTCTTCACCTCACATATTATCTGTATATTCCTCAAGCCTAACTAGCCCCTATCCTATACTTCTACACGCCCCTGCCCTATCCTCCAAATCAACAGCCATTTTCCAACCTATTTCCCTGTTTAAATAAGACTTCTTCCAATACATTTTTGATGACAGTAACCTGTGGCCCATATATGACCTGTAGGCCTGTACCTCTCTTCAGGATACCACGCCAGACCAATGCAGCTGAAACACAAAGAAGCTGCGCAGCCTTGCCTCCCAGTCAGAGCTACGCAGCTTTTTTCATGTCAGATCAGTAATACCAGAAATCCACTATCTTGTAACTCCACCCCAGCTTATCCATACAGAACTCAAAGATACCATTTCTGGGGATGACCACAGTACAGTCTCCTTTTGGAGTCTTGTCAATAGTATCAGCCCAGCCTGCTTTAGGATGCTGGCAGTTATTGTAAACTGCATACTGAAGAATAGTTGACAATAAGCACTGAGAGGAGTATCGTGTATATCGTATAGTCAACCAAAGTATTAAATCTAGTTAACGAGGAGACAAGAAAATGAAGCATCTTACTGTTCGTGAAATCGTTTTATGCGGCCTGTTCATCGCCCTTATCACCGTTGGCACCTTTATCCGCATTCCGGTGGGTACGGATGTCTATACCCTGCAATTCATGTTCACCCTGCTGGCAGGGCTGGTGCTTGGTGCCCGTTTGGGAGCTATTGCTGTAGGCGCTTATGTATTACTGGGAGTTTTGGGCGTCCCCGTCTTTGCCTCAGGTTGCGGCCCCGCTTATGTGCTCCAGCCAACTTTTGGCTACCTGCTGGCCTTTATCATGCAGGCCTGGTTTTGTGGATTCTATATCCGCCGTTCCCATAATATTTCCTTCCGCAGTCTGCTGGCGGCGAATACAGGCGGCATGGCCATCGTCTATCTGTTTGGCATCACCTGGTTCTATCTGGTATCTAATTTTGTGATAGATGCGCCTATTCCCCTTTGGACAGCCATTCTCTACTGCGGCATCCTGCAAGCTGTACCAGATTACCTTCTTTGCCTGGCTGCGGCAGCCATTGGCCTGCGCTGCTGGCAAAGCGGTATCTGGGTAGAGGAAACGAAAAATGAAATCTCTCACAAGGAGATATGCGCATGAGCCGGAATCTTTTCGTCACGGCCACAGGGACAGAGATTGGCAAGACCTATGTGGCTGGGCTTATTGCCAAGACTCTTCAGGAAGCCGGCCTGAAGGCTGCCTATTACAAGGCGGCCATGAGCGGCAACCAGCGCCGCCCGGATGGAACTCTTATACCTGGCGATGCCCTGTTTGTCAAGGAATTCGCCCATCTTTCCCAGAGCCTTGAAAGCATGTGTCCCTACGTCTACGAACACGCCGTATCCCCCCACCTGGCCTCCCGCCTGGAAGGGCATCCCGTCTCCATGGAGGTGGTGGAAAATTCCTTTCAAAAGGTCAGTCGTGAATACGATTATGTGGTGGTGGAAGGCAGCGGCGGCATCACCTGCCCTCTTGGCTATGATGAGGAACCCATACAGCTGGAAGATATTGTCCGCCGTCTTGCCCTGCCCAGCGTGATGGTGGCTGACGCAGGACTTGGCACCATCAATGGGGTAGTGCTGACTTGCGAATACATGAAGCAGAAGGAGCTGCCCTTGGAAGGCATCATCTTCAACAACTTCCATGCAGGTGATGTGATGGAGGAGGACAACCGGCGCATGTGCGAGGAAATGACAGGCCTGCCAGTGCTTGCCTGCGTCGCCCGGGGAGACAGGGCGCTGCCCGGCCTTGAGGCAGAAAAACTTGCAGCGCTTTTCGACTGACTGAATATATACGAGGTACATACTCATGAAAATAATCAACCTTTCCGCTTTGGCAAAAGAAATAATTGAGGGCGCAAGACTGAAGCCTGAGGACGACCTTTCCCTGCTGCTGGAGGCTCACCTGGAGGAGCTTCAGGCCGCAGCCGGTGAAGTGCAGGTAGCCTTCTGCGGCAATCATGTGGATCTGTGCACCATCCTGAACGGACGCAGCGGCAGGTGCAGCGAGGATTGCAAATACTGCGCCCAGGCTGCCTGCCACCATACAGGCATTGAGGAATATGCTTTTTTGCCAACGGAGAAAATCTTAGAAAATGCCCGGGCCAACCAAAGGGCCGGGGTGAACCGCTTTGCCATCGTCACCTCCGGCAGAGCCTTGCAGGGCAAAGAGTTCGATCTGGCCATTGCGGCTTATGAAAAAATGAGGGACACCCTTTCTATTGATCTCTGCGCCTCCCATGGCATCATCGGCAGGGAGCAGTTCCGCCGTCTGAGGAAAGCCGGCGTCACCAGCTACCATCATAATATCGAAACCTCCCGCCGCTTCTTCCCCCATATCTGCACTACCCACACCTACGAAGACCGCATCAGGACTATCAGGATTGCCCAGGAGGAAGGGCTTTGCGTCTGCTCCGGCGGCATCATCGGCATGGGGGAAAACTGGCAGGACAGGCTGGATATGGCCTTTGAACTGCAGGCTCTGGGCATCGAGTCCATTCCCATCAACTCCCTGATGCCCATTTCGGGCACGCCCCTGGCAGAGCAGCAGCCCCTTGCCGGCGAGGAAATCCTGCGCACCATTGCCATCTTCCGCCTTATCAATCCCACTGCCAATATCCGCCTGGCCGCAGGCAGGAAACTCCTGCCTGAAAATGGCGCCACGGCTTTCCTGCACGGAGCCTCAGCCTCCATCACAGGCAATATGCTGACCACCTCTGGCACCACCATCAAAGAGGACAGGGAAATGCTGAGGCGCCTGGGGCTGACCAATGATGTGCAAATGGAACAGGTATCATAAATGAGTGCCACAAAAGCCTCTCATAAACCAGGATTATTCCGGCTTATGAGAGGCTTTTTCACACATCACGATATTTCCATCATACTGTCTTGCATACATACTTATTTTCTGGTCGACTTTTGATGAACTGTTATCATCCGATTTTAGTTGGGCGAGGGTTCACTTCTTAATCCATATCCTGCCAACCAGCTCAAAAAAAGCGTTGTATTGTTTCCAACACACCGTTATGGTCATTATCAGAAACCACCACATCGCAGATTTTCTTGATGGATTCCGACGCATTCCCCATGGCAACAGACAACCCCGCCATCTGTAAGATTTCCATGTCATTCGGTGCATCTCCTACAGCTACAGTTTCAGACTGGGGAATACACAACATAGCACAAAGTTCTTGCAGTCCGCTTGCTTTCGTAATGCCTGCCGGGGAGGCTTCCAAAGCTGTCTTCTCCGCCATCACAAGATTAAGGTCGAGCCCTGCCAGCCGTTCATGGCTACGCTTGCGGGAAGCGACTGACCGATGATAGATGTTTAGTTTCACAATCTCACCTGCATGCTCTCTAACATAGGCTGCCATATCCTGCTGACGGTCACAGACCCTTTCGTACATCTCCTGGTATACCCCCATGGAAAAATCCTCCATACGCAGGATATCCTGTTCTCGTGCCACCGAGGTACGCACTGTCAGGAAATGTACCATAGACTGCTCCTCCACAGCCGCTTCCAACAAGCGATGACAATGCTCCTCTGCCAAAGCATGCACTACGACAGGCTGGTCCTTATGAAAATCATAAATTACACCGCCACTGAGCAAAATGCCATAATGCATTCCCTGAAGAGCTTCCCGATAGTCCAGCAGTTCCGCCAGCCCCCGCCCCGTCCCTACAACGACTTCGACTCCCTGCTCCATAAGCCCTTGAATGGCCTCCGTCGTTTCCGCAGGAATGCGCTTGGCTGAGTCCAGCAATGTCCCGTCCATATCAAGTGACAACAGGCGGTACTTTTTATCGAATTTCATAATGTCCATACCTCTACATCTTCATATTCTCCATCAGGCTGCCTGCCGCAACAGGTTCTGGAGCTGCTTCCACGCCTCCAGATCGCCGGCGGCTTCATCCTCGTCATAAAGCTGCACCAGCATAGGGAGGCTCACACCGGTGTAGACAGTGGCACGTTCGCTTATACCCAGGCGCTCAAGCTGCAGCCTGGTCTCGTTATAGGCCGTAGAGCCAAAGCTGTCGGCCAGCACCAGATAAACCTCGTTGGGGTTCTGCTCCTCGCAGGCTTTAAGGTATTCCTTCAGCAATTCAGCGGTCTGCAAATGGGTGGGGTGCTATGACGGGCATTTTACGTTACCTTTCTTTCGCTATCTGCGCTCTTATCATGGCTTTGATGCCGCCATTTTCCAGGATTTTTTCCATGTATTCCCCCATGGGTTCCGCCTGGAGGCTCTGCCCGTTGGAAACATTCTTTATCATACCGCTTGCCAGGTCAATGCTTGCCTCTTCACCATCCTGAAAGAACTGGGAAATTCCCGGACAGGTGATGGCGGGAATGCCAAGGTTGATGGCGTTGCGGAAGAAAATGCGGGCGAAGGATTCGGCAATGATGGCACCCACGCCTATCCCCTTCAGTGTCATGGCGGCATGCTCACGGGAGGAACCACAGCCAAAATTCGTGCCGCCAATGATGATCTCTCCCAGCTGGAATATCTGCGCCAGTTCAGGTTTCTCACTGCCGCTCATGGCGAAGCGGCGGATGTCCTCCATCTCCGTATATTCCACATACTTGCCAGGATATATCTGGTCGGTGTCCACATTATTGCCAAATACATATACCCTGCCTTTGACCATTTTTTCCATTATGCTTCGCTCCTCTCCAGCACTTCCCGCGGGTCGGCGATTTCTCCCTTCAGGGCTGCCACAGCCACGGCCGCAGGGGAGCCCAGGTAGATTTCCCCCTTCACGCTGCCCATGCGGCCAGGGAAATTGCGGTTCGTGGAAGATATGCAGGTTTCTCCCTCTGCCAAAAGCCCCTGGTGAATCCCCAGGCAAGCGGCACAGCCGGGGGCTGTGAGGGTGGCTCCGGCCTCCAGCAGGGTCTGTATATAGCCTTTCTCCAGGCACTCCCTCAGCACGAAGCGGGAGGCAGGCACCAGCACCATGCGCGTCCCTGCCTGGATCTTCCTGCCCTGCAGGATTTGGGCCGCAATGGCAAAATCCTCTGTGCGGCCGCCGGTGCAGGAGCCAAGATAGGCCTGGTCTATATGCTTTCCAGCCAGCTGTGCCAGGGGGTGAACATTGTCCACACTGAAAGGCGCCGCCAGCTGGGGTTCAAGCTTTGATACATCATAGGTAAGGTCTGCGGCATATGCGTAGTCATCATCTGTCTCATAAACTGTATAGTCCGTCACGCCTCTATCCGCCAAAAACTTTCTGGTGATTTCATCTGGCTGGATATAGCTGGTCTTGGCCCCCATTTCCGTGGTCATATTGCAAAGAGCCATGCGCTCTGAAATGCTGAATTCCTGCAGCACCGGCCCGGCAAATTCCACAGCCTTGTATACCCCATAATCTGCCTTCAGGTCGCCTATGATATGGAGGATCACATCCTTGGCATAGACACCCCGGGGGAGTTTTCCCACCAGATTGATGCGGATGACCTCCGGCACCTTGAACCAGAGCTTGCCCGTGGCCAGGATAATGGCAAGATCTGTCGCCCCCACTCCCGTGCCAAAGGCACCGAAAGCTCCATGGGTGGTGGTATGGGAATCCGTTATCACCATGATTTCACCAGGCTTGGAAAAGCCGTAATCAGCCATGATCTGGTGGCAGACACCTTCGTTGATATCCATGAGATGACCTATGCCCTGTTCCTGGGCAAAAGCACGGAATTTCCTGTGGTTGTCCGCCTGCTTCTCCGTGGCGCAGGGGGCATAGTGGTCGAAGAAGAGTATGACTTTCTCCGGGGCAGCCACCTTCGTGCCTCCCATTTCATAAAAGGACTTCACCGTCTGATAGTAGAGGTCATTGATGCCTGCATAATCTACCGTGCAGCTCACGATTTCCCCCGCATGAACCCTCTCCCTGCCGGACTTCACGGCCAAAAGTTTTTCGATGGCATGCATATCCTTCACCCTTTCTGCGTCACTTGCTCAAGCCTGTTCCTTATGCTTGATTTTATCCCCCCTTAGATATAAAATCAATTTTATAGACTTTATGCCCACATAAATTGATTTTATGAGGAGGCCCCTTATGGAAACGGATATGGCCTACATCTGCGAAGTGTACCGCACAGGGAGTTTTTCCCAGGCAGCCCGCAATCTCTTCATGACCCAGCCCGCCCTTTCCATTGCCGTCAAGCGGGTGGAAGAGGCCATCGGCGCCCCCCTTTTTGAACGCAGCACCCAGCCCCTGGCCCTGACGGAGGCCGGGAAAATCTACCTGCGCCGCCTTATGGAAATCAAGTGCATCGAGGAGGAGATGGACAGGGAGCTGAAAGATTACCTGAACGCCGATACCGGCGAGCTGACCATAGGCGGCTCCCAGTATTTCAACGCCTACATCCTGCCCCCTGTCCTCCACCGCTACAATCTTAGCCACCCCGGCATCAGGCTGAACATCCTGGAGGACAATTCCAAGATCATCGACCGTTGGATGGCCGAAAGGACCCTGGATATAGGCTTTCACAGTGCAGAAATTGATACCAGCAGATTCCACAGCCAGGCAGTGGCCAAAGATGAAATACTGCTGGCCATTCCCCGCCCCTTGGTGCCCGCCGCCGCCCTGTCTGCAGGCCTGACCGCCCGGCAGGCAGCCACCGGCCTCACCCGTGAAGCCTGTTGCCCTCTGGCAGATATCTCCCTCTTTTCCGGCCTGCCCTTCCTGCTGCTCTCGGAAAGCAACCAGTTCCGTCAGCGCTGCATTGCCATCTGCCAAGAAAAAAATCTCCAGCCCACGGTGCGTTTCTGCATCGAACAACTGGAGACTTCCTGGCACTTCGCCCGTCAGGGACTGGGGGCTGCGTTCATCACCAACCTCATGATTGCCCGGGCCATGGATGAAAGCCTGCTATACTACAAGCTGGACTCCCCCCTGGCCCAAAGAACCTTTCACGCCCTGACCAGGAAACAGGCTTTTATTTCCCGCAGCATGAAAGATTTTATAAGGTCATTCTCTCAAAATTGACAAATCTGCTCCTTTAATCTTATGCTCACTTGCGCTGCACATTATCCCCGTAGATAGTCTTAAAATCATCCCGCATGGAAATGCCGTACCAGCCATTTTCCTCAGCAAGCTTCCGGCACTTCTCGGCCTTGGCTGTATCTCCTAGTTCCCTCTCCAGGTCATCACACAGAACGAAGAAGGCGGCACTTTTATACTTGTTTCCAGTGATGGTGTAATTCAGCATACTAGCATCATCCTTGGAATTTCCAAAGGCCAGCACGGGCTGCCTGCCTATCTCCCTGAAGATATTCACAACCTTGTGCATCTGTAGATTCTTGCCGATAAACTGACCACGTACCAGGTGATCATCACGACGGTAGATATATTTCAGCCCATCAACACCTTCCTGTTGGGCCGCTAAAATTTCATTGTCCATACCGATAATGTGTTCCCTGGGGATGTCCAGCAAATCAGAAGTCAAAAGCCGCACCAACTGACGCTCGCTGCCGGACACAATATAAACCTGAAAATCATTGGCCTGCAGGTATTTGATTACCTCCACCATAGGCAGGTAAAACGCCTCGCCCCAGACCATGTTGCTCAGGCCACCAACCGGCTTTTGCATGAACTGTTTCACGTAAGCCTCGTACTCAGGATAAGTCATGCCCGCAAAAATCGATGCGAAATGGGGACTGCTACTGTCTTTGGGCTTGTCTCCCGTCTTATTATTCTTGAGCCAGCTTTCCAGCTCCTTGGCGAATTGTTTATCATCAGCCGAAGGTGTATAGCTGTCATCATGCAAAGTGCGGTCAATAATCAGCATCTGCCCGAAATAATAAGGCGCTGTTTCGCAAAGGATGGTGCCGTCCATATCAAAAACGGCAATCCTATCCTCCACTGGGATATAGCTTGCACTCTTTTTATTGGTGACCTCCTTCACATAGCTCCTCAAAGCCTGGTAGGCGGCAGCCTCTTTCTGCCAATATTTGAAATTACTTCCCTGTTTGTTCACAGAAATCTGGCTAATTTCAGTGCGGGACGCCGCCTCTGCTCCATATATGCAGCTAATGCTGACTGTTAAAGACAGCGCACATGCCAAGATTTTCTTACGCATAGATTTCATAGTATTATCCCCTCAAAAAAATACCAATGAAATAGAAATCCTGATTCAAGTCGATTCCTACCGTTGATTTAAGCTTACAGATCGTCAGATGACCTTCTATTCTTTTTTAGTCCATTTTCTTTACCTTCCTTAAGACTCATTCACTAGCTTCCCCGTCATATGGTCAATGCTCATTTCCAAACACTGAACCCGTGGCAAAGCATTTTTCAGTTCCTTTACCAGATATTCTTCGTCATCAATGAATTTGCCTACCAGATGGATACATATCTTGCGGGCCAGTGCTTCATCCTCCACCAGGCTGATTCTGCCAAAGGCGATGACGCTTTTGATATTGAGAGCCCATTCCCCCTCTTTGCGAATGCGGTTCATCCAAATATATTATCGCAACAGCCAGGCAAAAGCTCTGGCAGACCTAAGTTCCGGCTCCTTGAAATGGCCGCCTTTTTCCCACTCAAGAGTACAGTTAATCCCCTGTTCCTTCAGCCACGCATACCCATCCCTGATGTAGTCCCCCACCTTAGCCATAACTGCATTTCTAGTCTTCTCTTCCTTGTCCCCAAGGCTCAGATAAACGTTGGAGCATTGGATATCATTGCTTTTCATGTAGTCAACAAAGCCCAGAAACCACATGGATGGTGAGGCAGCAGCAATGCCCGCAAAGGCATCTGTCTGATAAGCTGCCCAAATTGAGAAAAGTGCCGCCAGGGAGTAGCCCCCAAGATAATAAGCTTTGCCCTCCTCCTGGCACAGTTTCAATATCTCGGTCAGCGTTTCCCTAGCACCATCACCAAAATCATCGTTCCCAAAAACCGCCGGTGCCTGCCAGGGTGACAAATCACGATTCCAGTTGTCTACCTTGACGGCCAGAAGACAAAATTCCTTGTCTGCCAATCTTCGAATTTCAGCCACCTCAGAATCAAGCCCTGCCATATCGTGGTCACCAACAGGCTGAATCAGAACAATATCCGCCTGGGAATTACCATATTGATGCACTACCATCATGACTCACCCTAAATGTCACAAATCAACGCCGTTTCTTCGGCTGGGACAATTTGAAACTTTCATCCATTCTTCGCTGGAGCTCATCCATCGGTATACTTCCGTCAAGACATATGGTATACCAATATTTACGATTCATATGCCAGCCGGGAAAATACCGCTCTCCATCAACCAAAGCTGTCACTTGTTCTGCTGTTCCATGCAGATTCATAATGCGAATAGGCTGGCTGCCGCCAAGACCAATCTTGCCAGGATGTATCTTCATAAAGACCGCATACCACTTCTTCGATAAGTGGGAGCGGATAACCGCCGAATCCATATCCTTCCACGGATATTCGATTTCATCACCATATGTTTCCTGCACATAACTCAGGAGCTCTTCCACATAAGCCCCATGAACGCTGCCATGCTCGCCACAGACTTCACAAATTCGGTCAAGCACTGCCTGATAAGCGGCTCTTACCTCCCCAACAAAGGCTCCCTGGGCATTTTCCACCAGATGCAGCACATAGGGCTCTTTTGATTCCGTGTCCATCAGCAGAGTTGCAACAACACCGTCCTTGCTGACCCTTACATGAAGCCTAAAACTGCCTGCCAGCAAATCTTCTGCATAGAAAAATGCACCACCATCAAGGACAAAACCAAAGGGCTCCAGCTTATCCACCAGCAGCTTTGGTAATTCTCCAGCAGTCAATTCATGCCATTCTTCTGTCCGTACCATTGATTATGCATCCTCACAAAGCGAGGCCCTTCCCCGCCAACAATTCCCTTGGGGACAAATCCACCTTTTGCCATATGCCACTATCAAGTTTCTCCTAAAACTTCGTGGCAAAAACACCGAACAGCGGTGTTTCACCATACAGCAGCCGTTCCTTTTCGTCCCAAAGCCTTTCCGTCAGGTCAAATTCAGCATGCACTTCTCCAAAGCCCATACTGCGAAGCAGTTCCACATCCCAGTAGGGACGCTTCGTGCCACTCAGGGGCAGCTTCAACGGGTCAAAAGGTTCCGTAATATCATCAGCCTCTTCCAGTGCATCCCCGTATTGCCGCAGGCATTCCTGCCGCCTGTCTTCTGCCCGCCTGGCCATGTCCTCATCATACAGGGGCATATTCCAGTTGGCATCAAACAGCAATAAGCGTCCCCCTGTCCTAAGCAATCGTCGACATTCATCATAGACCTGCCAGGGATTGGACAAAGTCCAGGTAACATTGCGGCTCACTATAGCGTCAAAAGAGCCTGCGGCAAAATCCAACTGGTTGATATCCATTTGCTGCAGATCTACGCTTACCCCAGTCATTTCAATCAATTGCCGAGCCTGGGCCAGCATGCCCTCTGAACAGTCTACTGCCGTCACCTCAAGGCCCATCTTGGCCAAGATGATGGAGAAAAAGGCCGGTCCACAGCCCAGGTCCAGCACCATATTTGTGTCAGCAGGCATCTTTTCCCTCAAAAGCTTCTGCCATGCCTCCACACGAAAACTAGCCAATTCACCTTGTATAATGTTGCCATAATTCTCTGCATCCTGGGACCAATAACGGGCCATGCTCTCAATGTCCAAAGTTACTGTACCTCCGCATCCACTCATCCAAATTACCTTCTTACATAGCGAGGCCCTTCCTCGCCAACGGTTCCAGTTGGCACAAAGCCGCAATTTGCCAATACCCGTTGCGAAGCTATATTATCTGGCTCTGCTTCAGCCTCTACACGCATTACCCCATCCTGCTTCAATGCCCAGTCAACAGCAGCACTGACTGCTTCTGTGGCATATCCCCTGCCCTGGAATTCCCCATTTATACCGTATCCGATTTCCACTGAACCATCTACATTGAGGCCTTTGAAACACAAATCTCCGACCTGCAATCCATCATGGCGTGTCACCATCCAGATTGCATACCACTCACCCTGCTCAGGATGGGCAAGATAGCCATCCAGCATTTCCCGATAAGCCTTTATAAGTTCTTCTTCTGTCTGCCCGGCGATAAATTGTTCCATCTCCTCCTGTGATGCCACATGTATCTTTAAACGTTCAGTTTCAAGCGTCATTGACAATATCCCCTCCACAGATATAGTACCACCAATCTGCCGGTCAAAGCCGGTAATAATGCTGGCATAATCACCTATCGGCAAAGAATCCATGCACACCTTTTGCTCAACCTGCCACTTTGCCAAGTCATCGACTGTAAAGCCACACCCCTTATAAAGATATTCTTTGCTTTCACCATCATAAGAGTATTTCTCCTGCCAAAAATTTTTCCCTATACGTATATGATGTTTGACGATGCAAGGAAACCGCACTATACTTGTTGCATGATAACTATCAGTAATTTTGGAGGCTTTGCTTGTGAATCTGGTAAAACGTGTCTGTGGCCACACCTGGATGATTCTGCGTCATAAATACTGGGTGTTTCGCTTTTGCTGTATTGCAGGGATTCCCTGGCAGGGATTCATGCATGACTGGTCTAAGTTCTCGCCGACAGAGTTTATCGAAAGCGTAAAATACTACAATGGCAAGATTTCGCCCATAAAAATCTGCAAGAAGAAAAACAACGGCCTGTCCATGGCCTGGATTCATCATCATGGACGAAATCTTCATCACTACGAGGCCTGGTGGGATAATTTCGACCATGGGGCCTATCCACAAGATATGCCTTACAAATACGCTGTGGAGCTGATTTGTGACTGCCTCGGAGCAGCTAAAGCTTATGGCCGGGATAAGTTCACCTTTCAGGCGGAATACGAATGGTGGCAGCGCAAACGTGCAACAGGTATTGGCATGAGCCCTAATATGCAGGTCTTTGTGGAAACGGTGCTCAGCAGGCTGGCAGAGACAGAAGATTTGACTTTGCTGCATCCAAAATCAACGCGGCAAATTTATGAGGCGACTGTGAAAAGAGGCCATCATGAACATCCAGATTATTGGGACCCGGAAGTGTAATGACACCAAGCTGAAGCTTATGGATATCCACAGTCAGCCTTCTCCATCTTCTCCAAGGTCTCCTCACGCACAGCCTCCCTGAAGCTCTTCAGGAAAGGTGAAAAGGCGGCCTGTTCTACGCCGTAGGTCAGATTCAGGTCATACTCATTTTCTGCCCAGGTGCTTATGTCTGACTCATTATGCTGAATGATGGCCTCTACTTTGTCGAGGGCCTTATATATCTTTGCCTCCTCTGTTTCCAAAACCTCCATCTCTGTATAGAGCTCCCGCATCTCCTGTGCAAAGGGCTGGGGAAGGCTATCTACCCAGGCAAAAAGCAGCTGCTTTTCCCGCTCGGAATCAGCCTCGGTTTTCTTGAAGGCAGGAATATCCCCAGTGAACGCCTCCCCAAGGTCATGGATCAGGCACATCTTGATAACCTTGTCCATATCGACTCCAGGGTATTCGTCCTTGATGAAATAAGCCAACAAGGAAATTCTCCAGCTATGCTCTGCCACACTTTCCCTTCTGCCGCCGGAAGTGTAGCAATGCCTGACAGCATCCTTGAGCTTTTCCGCCATATGCATTACCTTCAGCAGTTCCTTTATCTCCATTTCCCTCCAGTTCCTCCTTATCCAATCTCCTGCCTCATATCAGATAAGCTTCCCTTCCAAATGGTCCAGTTCATGCTGCACTATTTCTGCCTCGAAGCCTGTGAACTTCCGCTTTTCCTTGTGCCAGTCCATGTTGCGGTATTTGACCTCAATCCATTCATGACGCTCCACTTCACGTTCACCGGGAATGGAAAGGCAACCCTCCACAGCCTTGTAAGTCCTTGGCGATTTCTTTACTGCCTCAGGGTTCAGCATAGCCGTGAGCCTTTTTCCCTCTGCTATGGCAATAATGGCCTTCCTCTCCCCAATCATATTGGCTGCCATGCCCACGCAGTGGTCCCTGTGAGCACGAAGGGTATCCAGCAAGTCCTCCGCTATAGCTATATCTTCTTTGACCGCCACCTCAGCCCTCTGACCCAGGAACAGCAAGTCCTTCATAATTTCCTTTACCATCTTTTCCTCCTGCCTGATATGTAGATTGCTGCAGCAAATTCGTGAGTAATCTCTCCAGCTTATCCTTGAATTGCAAATTATCTTCCTCCGAGCGTTTGCGCGGCCCTTTCAGATGATGCTTGCCCGATGCCCGGCGGGCCTTCTTGTCCACATGACGTTCCATCAGCAGCCGTTCTATATTTTCATTGGTGTATTGCCAGCCATTCTGATGCATGGCATAGGCCCGCTTCCCCAAGGCCATGGCCGCCACGCCGTAGTCCTGGGTAATCACCACATCTCCCGCCTGACAGAGATTGACCAGGGCAAAGTCCACCGCATCCGCGCCGGCCCCGATTACCCTGACCTCACTGTAATCAGACTGCAATATATGGTTGGTATCACAAAGCAGCGTGACCGGCACACTGTATTTCTTGGCCATTTCTTCCGTCTGCCGTACTACGGGGCAGGCATCTGCATCAACAAAGATTCTCATATAACACCTTGGCAAAATCCTAGATTGGTTGGATAAGCCCCTTTTCTACACAGTAATAATAGATGCCGTCATCCTCAACATTTTTACAGGTATCATCCGCGACGGACTTAACGTCCTCCCCTGCATTGCCCATCGCAATGCCCGTTCCCACAGCGCCAAGCATCTCCAGATCATTTCTGCCATCGCCAAAGGCAATGGCTTCCTGCGCTGAGAAGCCATAATATTCAAGGACGCTTTTTACAGCCCCGCCTTTGCCTGATTCAGAGGGAATCAAGTCGACGGCTTTATCCCACCAGGATACCACAGCGGTTCCATGGGTGCCGCGCAGGATTTCATCATATTCCGAGCTCACGCAGCTAAGCATTATCTGGTATATTTCATCACTACACTTGCTATCAAACTCTTCATCAATAACAGGAACTGTGCCCCCAAAGGAAAAATAAGTTTCCAAATCTTCATCCATGCCGTTGGCTACAATAAATTTTTCGTTGCTTATTACAATTGCCCTTCCCATTCTTTTGGCATTCTCCAAGATCTGCAAAAAATCATTCCTGGGAATTGGACAGCTGCGAATAAGTTTCTCCCCAGTGAAGCAATAGGACCCATTGAATGTTATATACGCATCAAAATCAATACCCTTTAATTTGGGTATGGTAAGAACTCCCCGCCCTGTGGCCATGCAGAGTATGACACCATTTTTTTGCAGTTCCCCCAGCGCATAAATAATTTTATCAGAGGGCTCCGTTACGCCCAGCGGCAACAAAGTACCATCTACATCAAAAAAAGCTATTTTAACTGCTGACCCTGATTTTTTTATACCGCCCATATTTCCACCTTTGCCATATACATCTAATATCCGCTTTGTTACCCAGCACTGGCTCTTCTACTCGCCAAGACGCTCCTCAGCTTTTTCCAGAATACTCATCTGCTGCAGTGTCTGCTCCTTAGTTACCAAAGGCGGCGCACCGTTTATGATGGTCTCGTAGAGGGCATCATAATAGCGTGCGTAGTCCCCCCGCACCGAAGGGACCTTTTCCTCATGGTACTGACCAGCTTCATCATAGTAAACCAGCGTGCCATAGTGCTCAGGCAAATCCATGCCAAAGTCCTCATGGCCTGCCGGCAGGTAGAACTTCTTAAGGTCTGCCTCCTGCCGGTCCTCAGTCTCCTTGATAAAGGTTCCTCTGGTCCCGTAAACAGTGAAGCTAGGACGCGGCTTAGCCCGGAAATAGCTGGATTTTACCGATACCTTCAGCCCTTCGTAGCAAAAGTCCAAATCAAAATAATCGTTCATGCGACCCCGTCCCAGGAGCTGGCGCACATCAGCCACTACCTCACGGGGCTTGCCGAAATAGGACAAGACCTGGTCAACTGTGTGGCAGGCATGGGTATATAAGAAGGCCTTGGCACGGTCATATTTTTGTTCTCCCTCAGGCACATAAGGGCGATAATAGTCATAGTGCATATTGACTTCATAAAGCGTGCCTAATTTACCCGACTCTATGACCTTCTGGGTCGTAAGGAAGTCGCTGTCGAAGCGCCGGTTTTGGTAGCACTCAAGCACCAGGCCCTTCGCCTCTGCCAAAGCAAAAAGTTCTTCCGCCTCAGCAAGGCTTGTAGTAAAGGGTTTTTCCACCACGCAGTGCTTCCCCGCTGCCAATATCTTTTGTACCAGGGGCACATGGGCTGCCACAGGCGTGCAGACAATAATCACCTGGATCTCCTCATCACGAAGCAGCTTGTCAAGATTGTCCGTATACTTTACCCCTTCGATGACCTCCCAGTCACTTTTCCTCAAATTGCGCTGATATATCATCTTCACCTTGATTTTGTCCTTGCGGTTAAGGGCAAAGGGCAAATGATAACGATTGGTGCTCTTGCCATTGCCGATATAGCCGATGGCCAGTTTCTTCTCTGCCATGCCATATTCTCCTTCCCATCTACACCAAAACCATGTATTATCCCGTTGTTATCCATGATATCATAAAAAACTCAAAAAAATGCCCCCTAAGTTTAGATTTTCAAATCCAACTTAGGGGGACAGCGTAAATCAATATTTATTCAATTCTTTGTCAGGGTAAATCTTGGTGCCACCGATGGAAGCCTCCAGGGCCAACCCTTTGGTGGTAACCTGATACACCCATACCCCGTCAGCTACATAAGCAGCCCCGTCAAAGGAACCACCCTTGACTCCGTCACTGGCCGAAGCTGAGGCGCTGCCAGAGAAACGGGTCTTGCCTGCCACGAAGTTCTTCCAGGCATCCTCGTTGGTGATCAGGAAAATCAGGTCATACTCCTTGGCAGCAAAGCCTAAGCCGGCATTCATGCCCTTCATGTGGAGGTAAACATTCTCCCCAGTGTTATTATTGACTGCCAGCCCCCTGCCCCGGGCACTTCCCAGCACCAGCACCTTCACCGAAGAACTGCTGATAGTTGCATAGGCATAACAGTTGTCAACGCTGTCCCTGGTCTCAGGCCTTTCGCGGTACAAGTTATTCAAAGCCCTTTCGGACATATGGTTTATCTCAGTCCGCTCCATCTCAACATCAGTCTTGCCCTTGGCAAAAGCCATGCTGGCACTACCCAGCAGACAAATGCCCAGCAAAAGCGCCACCAGCACATTCATTTTCCTTGACATAATCATACTCCCCTTCCTGTCCTTGTTATCCAATCTTTTTGGATATGATATTCCCATTATATACTTACAGGGTTAAGAATATATTAAAATTCTCCACCTTCATACAAAACTTTGCAACACTACCAACAATGGCATGATAATAAGGGCTGGCAGGTAATTGATAACCCGAAACTTCGTCAGCCCCACCATATTCAAGCCTATGGCGAGAATCAGCAAACAGCCGGTGCTGTTCAGCTCATCAATCATGGCAGCCGAAAGATACGGGGCGATGTACTCAGCCATAAGGACAATAGAACCTTGAAACAACAAAGTGAAGGCCGCCGAGCCCATGACACCGATTCCCATAGTGGCTGACATCACGGTGCCGGAGATGAAATCCAGCAGGGATTTCGTATAAAGCATGGTGTAGTCCGCAGCCAAGCCTGCATTTAGGGAGCCCACAATGACCATAGCTCCCACATTCATAATGAGGCAGGAGGTCACGAAAGCCTGTGCCACCTTGGAGGCATCACCGGCTTGCTGGAATCTGGCCAAAAGACCTTCCGTAAAACGGTTCACCTTGCCATCCCAGTCACAGCTCTCCCCCACAAAGATACCTGCCGCCACAGCTATAATCATCATCAGGATATTTTCTTCCCTGATGGCCCCCTGCACACCAATGACAATGGTGCACAGCCCCAAGCCCTTCATCAGCGCATCCGATATCTCCTCGGAAATCCCCCTGCGAAGCATCAGCCCCAACAGACAGCCTGCCACGATAGCTATTGTATTTACGATTACTGCCCACATAGGAACTGTCTCCCTAGTACAAATAAAAATAATCCACTGCCATACATGGTATTACAATAAGTTAAGGTTGTCAATTCATTATCATGCACAAGAAAAGTTATTATCCTTGATTACCGTAATACCTTTCGGTATAATAGGTTTATATATTTTAGGAGGTGGGAAAATGATTTCAACTAAAGGAAGATATGCCCTCCGTGTCATGCTTGACCTGGCGGAGCAGAACACAGAGGACTTTATCCCCTTGGAGGAGATTGCCAATCGGCAGGGCATCTCCAAGAAATATCTGGAAATCATCCTGAAGGTCCTGGTACAGAACGGCCTGCTGAAGGGACACCGCGGCAAGGGAGGCGGTTACCGCCTGACCCGTTTGCCTGAGGAATATTCCGTAGGAGAAATACTGGAGCTCACCGAAGGAACCCTGGCAATTGTCTCCTGCCTGAAGGATGAAAACAATACCTGCGAGAGAAAGGACAGCTGCCGTCCCCTCAAGATGTGGGTAAAATTCGACAAGATGGTAAGGGACTACTTCTTCGGCATCACCCTGAAGGATCTGGTGGAATCACCCCTAACTGAATAAGCAAAGGGCAAGGATCATTGCGGTCCCTGCCCTTTGCTTTTATTCAGTTGAAAGAGTATGGTTTGTCTACCTTATGGTAATGGGTATGCAGAAGTTCGTGTGCTTTCTCCCCCAAAGGCTCACCCAGGAACTCCTTATACAAGGTCTGGATATCGGGATTTTCATGAGACTTGCGCAAAGGCAGGTTCCTGTCAATCTCATAGAGGGCTGCCATGCGCTTTTTGCGGATGGCATTGGTGGTGCCAATGGGCTGACCTCCGCCGCCGATGCAGCCCCCGGGGCAGGCCATGATTTCAATGAAGTCATAGGGGCTGACGCCCTTCTTCACCTGCTCCATAATGATACGGGCATTCTTAAGGGTATGTGCTACGGCAATACGCACCTCCCTGCCCGGCAGGGAGACAATGCATTCCTTGATGCCCTCAAAGCCACGGACCTCCATAAAGTCAAGCTTTTCCAGAGGCTTCCCCGTGACCTTCTCATAAACCGTGCGCAGGGCAGCCTCCATGACCCCGCCAGTGGCGCCAAAGATGGCTCCGGCCCCACTAGAAAGCCCCAGGGGACTGTCAAAATCCTGCTCCGGCAGTTTGCCGATGGACAGGCCCACGTATTTGATGAGCTTGATAAGTTCCCGGGTGGTAAGCACCACATCTACGTCCTGATAGCCATCCCGGCCCATTTCTGGCCGGGCAGCTTCAAACTTCTTGGCTGTGCAGGGCATGATGGAAACTGTCACAATATCCTGAGGCTTCAAGCCTGCCTTTTCCGCATAGTAGGTCTTGGCAATGGCGCCAAACATGCTCATGGGCGACTTGGCAGAGGAAAGATGGCCTATGCACTCAGGGAAATGCTTCTCCATGTAATTCACCCAGCCTGGACTGCATGAAGTCATCATGGGCAGCACGCCACCATTCTCCAGCCTATGGAGGAACTCATGGCCCTCCTCCATAATGGTAAGGTCAGCGCCGAAATTGGTGTCAAAGACCTTGTCAAAGCCAAGCAGCTTCAAGGCTGTCACCATCTGCCCCGTGACAATGGCCCCCGGCTCCAGGCCGAAGGCGTCACCCAAGGCCACCCGCACAGATGGTGCCACCTGGACAATCACGTGCTTGCTGTTATCCTGCAATGCATCCAGTACCTTCTGGGTATCATCCTTTTCCACAATGGCCCCGGTGGGGCACACCAGGCTGCACTGACCGCAGAGGATGCAGTCCGTCGCCTCCATGGGCTTGTTAAAAGCGGTGGTGACGACAATATCGCTGCTGCGGCCCGCATAAGTAAGGGCCGCAATGCCCTGGACATCCTTGCAGGCACGAATACAGCGACCACAGCGGATGCACTTGGACGGATACCGGACGATGGCAGGATTTGTCTCGATACGAGGCTCTTCCTTCACCACGCTGGGCAGGTTTGACTCCTGTATATTGAAGCGGCTGCAGAGCCTCTGCAAATCGCAGTTCTGGTTCCTGGGACAGCTTAGGCAGTCCTTATGGTGGTTGGCCAGCATAAGCTGCAGGATAGACACCTGGGTGTCACGGACAATCTGGGTGTCCGTATGCACATCCATGCCATCCCACACCTCAGTGGAACAGGCCGCCAGGAGGCGCCTTTTCCCCGTGACCTCCACAGAGCACAGGCGGCAGTGGGCCTTGATGCGCTGATCCTCATGGTAACAGAGGTGGGGTATGTCAATGCCCAGCACCTGGGCAGCCTGCATGATTTTCGTGCCCTTGGGCACCTCTATGGGAATATTGTTGATGGTCAGATGGACCATTTCCTGTCCTTCGCTGCTCACAGGGCCTCACCTCCAATGACGAATGTTTCCGGGAACTTTTCCATAGCGGACAGCAGGGTATTCTGAGCGGTTTCCCCCAAGCCGCATAGGGAGGACATGCTCATGACCCGGGCAATGGTGCCCATGGTCTTGATATCATGCGGGGTAGCCTGCCCTGCCGCCAGCTTGTCCAGGATAATCTTGATATGCAGATTTCCCTCCCGGCAGGGGGTGCACTGGCCGCAGCTTTCCTCAAAGAAAAACTCCTGGTTCATGCGCAGGAAATCGATGACGCTGGTGCGCTGGTCAATGACCAGCATGCCGCCTGAGCCCACCATGACCCCGGCAGAGCGCAGGTCCTCATAGGTATAGGGGGTATCCAGTATGGAACTGTCCGCCACCTTGCCAGAGGCCCCGCCAAACTGGATGAGACGGATGGGGCGCTCATGCTGCACGCCACCTGCCAGGCCGTAGATGATTTCCCTCACAGTGGTGCCAAAGGGAATCTCAAAGACCCCGGGGTTGTTCACATTACCTGCTACGCTCACCAGTTTGGTGCCGATGGACTCTCCCCTGCCACAGTTCATATAGGTATCCCTGTCGCAAAGGAGATGGGGCACCAGGGACAGGCTCTCCACATTGTTCAGGCAGGTTGGCCGGGCAAAGACACCGCTGACCTTGATAAAAGGAGGCTTCATGCGAGGCCGTCCTGCCTTGCCCTCAATGGAGCGAATCAAGGCAGTGCCCTCACCGCAGACATAGGCCCCGCCCCCGGAATAGAGATGGATATGGAAGTCAAAGCCTTTCCCCAGGATATTTTCTCCCAAAAAGCCGTAGTTCTTCGCCTGGCGGATGGCATTCAGCAGCAAGGGACGATAGCAAGCATACTCCGCCCGCATGTAGATATAGCCGTCGGTGGCCCCGCAGACAAAGCCGGCAATAATCATGGCCTCGATGAGGTTGAAGGGGTCCTTATGAATGAGTTCCCTGTCCTTGAAGGTGGTGGTCTCCCCCTCGTCTGCATTGCAGATGATGACCTTCTTTTCCCCCTTCACGGCCCGGGCCTGGCTCCACTTGCGGCCCAGAGGATACTCTGCCCCGCCACGGCCTTTTATCTTTGCCTCTGAAAGAAGATTGCAGATTTCCTCCGGGTCCATGTTCACAGCCTTCCGCAGGGCGGCGAAGCCCCCTATCTTCATATAGTCTCCGATGGAGGCGGTGTCATACTGACCAAAGTTCTTGGTCAGGAATTTTACCTGTGTCATAAGCCAGCCTCCTTAGGTCAGGGACCGCAGCAGCGCTTCGATTTTCTCGATGCTGTCCAAATGGTCGTAGATATGTCCGTTGATACGCACAGAGGGCGCCCTGTCACAGGCCCCGTAGCAGGTGGTGCGCTCCAGGGTGAAGCGGCCGTCATAGGTGATTTCCCCCATTTTGATGTCCAGCAAATCCTGCAAAGTGGACAGGAGCCTTTCCGTATCAATGCGGTTCACCCGGCAGGCAGGAGAAGCGCAGACCTGGATGGGATATTTCGCCCGGGGCTTTGAGGACAGCTCACTATAGAAATTCAGGCAGTCAAAAACATTGGTCACGGGAATGTCCAGCCGATCAGCCAGATAATAGGCCGTAGGCTCCGGCACATAGTGACGCTCGTTCAAGTCCTGCACTTCCAGCAATATCCCCACTATCTGAGTAGGGTCATTGTCATGGGATTCCAGCACCAGGTCAATCTTGGCCTGCAGCTCCGGTGGCAGGGGATATTCCTTAGTTTGCGCGGTAAGCATCGCAAAACCTCCTAAAACACTTTTTAATGGAGCATATTACATATTTACAAATTCGTCAAGTAAAAGACCTTTTCCTGCCATCATTTTTCCATACAGACAAGACAAAAATCCCCCGTGATTTCTGCTAAAAGCAAATCACGGGGGATTATAAAGCTATTTCTTTTTAGAGTATCTGCTTCCTGCCCACAGGTGCGGGATGGAGCTCCAGGTCCGGGTTGTTGTCCTTGATCCAGCCCAGGGCCCACTCGTTGTTTACCAACAGCACCGGGTTTTCATGGCGGTCGTAAACAAACATGCCACGGTCAGCACCCTTGAGGCTTTCTGGGGTGACTTCCCTTTCATCCTCAAAGGTGAGCCAGCGGGCTACCTCATAGGGCTGCATATTCATGACGATATCTACATTGTACTCGTTCTTCAGGCGGTACTCCAGCACCTCGAACTGCAGAGTGCCTACGGTGCCTACGATGTAGGACTCCGTGCCGGCGCCGGCCTGCTGGAAGAGCTGGATGGCGCCTTCCTGGGTGAGCTGCTCGATGCCCTTCACGAACTGCTTGCGCTTCATAGTGTCCTTGGCAGACACACGGGCAAACTTCTCAGGCGGGAACACGGGGAAGTCGGCAAACTTGAACTTGTGCCCCTCGTCGCAGATGGTATCGCCGATACCAAAGACACCGGGGTCGAAGAGGCCCACGATGTCGCCGGGGTAAGCCGTGTCGATGATCTGCCTGTCCTGGGCCAGGAACTGCTGGGGCTGGGCCAGCTTCAGCATCTTGCCGCTGCGCTCATGCCAGACGTTCATATTCCGCTCGAACTTGCCGGAGCAGATGCGGATAAAGGCCAGGCGGTCACGATGGGCCGGGTTCATATTGGCCTGAATCTTGAAGACAAAGGCGGAGAACTTCTCATCGTCAGGCTGAATCATGCCATCGGAAGAATTCCGGGGCGCCGGCGTGGGCGCCAGGCGGATATACTCCTCCAGGAAGTTCTGCACGCCAAAGTTGGTCATGGCAGAGCCGAAGAACATGGGGGTGAGCTCGCCGGCAGCAATGCGCTCCAGGTCAAAATCCTCCCCTGCCTCATCCAGCAGGCTGATATCATCCTGCAGTGTCTGCCAGGCCTCCTCGCCAATGCGCTCCCTCACCTTGGGGTCATCCATGGCAAAAGTCTCAGAAACGCGCTCCTCCTGACCGTGGGAGCTGTCTTCAGCGAAAAGCTCAATCTGCTTCTTCTGACGGTCATAAACACCCATATACTGGCCGTCCACACCGATGGGCCAGTCCATGGGATAGGAACGAATGCCCAGCACATTCTCCAGCTCGTCCATGATATCCAAGGGGGCCTTGCCGAAGCGGTCCAGCTTGTTCACAAAAGTAAAGATGGGTATACCGCGCTGCTTGCAGACCTTGAAGAGCTTCTTAGTCTGGGCCTCAACGCCCTTGGCAATGTCCAGCACCATGACGGCACTGTCCACAGCCATCAGGGTGCGGTAGGTATCCTCACTGAAGTCCTGATGGCCGGGGGTATCGAGGATGTTGATGCGGCAGCCCTGATAGTCGAACTGCAGCACGGAGCTGGTAACGGAAATACCGCGCTGCTTCTCGATTTCCATCCAGT
>CAJOIN010000004.1:1026-62304 GCA_905234515.1 uncultured Selenomonas sp. | reverse complement strand
AGTTCCAGGGCAAATTCCATATCTATTGTCATGATGTGGTAAAGGAGATGCTTCTTGCCATGAGCAAGATGACATTGACCAAGAAGAACTTTGCCAGGGTGGGGGATGACATTGTGCTGCAGGAACTGCAGGACGGAGAGAGCGTGGAGCTGCCCTTTGGCAGGCTCACTGCCTTTGACATACTTTCCACCAAGGCCAAGCAGTTTGGTTATCAGCTTGTTTTCCCGGACGGCATGAGGTTCACCTGCCTTGGAGATGAGCCTTACAACGAGCATGACAGGCAGTATGCGGAAGGGGCGGACTGGCTGCTTTCTGAGGCTTTCTGCCGCTACGGGGACAGGGATATCTTCCAGCCCTACGAAAAGCATCACAGCACTGTCAAGGAGGCCAGCGAGCTGGCGGAGGAGCTGAAGGTTAAAAATTTGGTGCTCTACCATACAGAAGATAAGCATATTGACACCCGCAAGCAGGATTACAGCAAAGAGGCAGCGAATTACTACCATGGTAGTGTCTTCGTGCCCGATGATTTGGATGTGATTGAGCTTTCCTGCTGAGGAGGAATAAAAAAGAGCCGGAATACCGTGGAACCCCAGGTAATCCGGCTCTTTTCATAGTTTTCTCCCCTAGTCCTGTTTGGCAAACATGGTTTCGATGGAGTCTTTCAGGCAGTCGATGGCACTATCAAGCTGTCCTTGCTCATCTTTTGTGAGTTTGGAAAGATTGGCATTGAAGCGGTTGCGGACATAGGTGTGCTGGTCAGCAACGACCTGCAGGCCCTTTTCGGTGAGCCTGAGCAGACAGCGCCTGCGGTCTGCCTCGTCCAGGGCCTTGCTGATGTAGCCCAGCTTTACCAGCCTTTCAGCCACACTGCTCATCTGTTGTTTGGAAATATTCAATATTTCGCTGGCCCGATTGTTGGTAATGGGGCCCTCCGTATGGATGACCATCAGGAGGCCATACTGGTTCAGGGGCAGGGGCAGGTGTTTGTTGCGGAAGATATTTACATGTATGAGCATCAGCATTTCCATGAAGTTTTGGGAAAGTACGTGCTCAGGATTAGCCAAGGTCATTTCCATTCCTCCCTGGTATGGTTTTTCCGTACAGTTCTTGACTTTTGCTCAACAATACTATACTATATAATCCATTGATAGTAAACACTCATTTACTAATCTTTGAGATGGAAGGTAAGTGGGTATTATTTATAAAAGGAGGTTTTTTGTGTTGTTTTTGACAAAAAACAAAAAGGCCATGGCCTTGGTGGCGGCTTTGGCTGCAGCCCTGATGCTCTCCGGTTGCGGCAAGGAGCAGCAAGAGGCCCAGCGTGGGGGTGCCCAGGTAAAGGCTATGAACGTCATCCAGCAGGATACACCCCTTGCCAGTGAGTATGCAGGCTCCCTGGTGGGCAAGGACGAGGTGAAGGTCCAGGCCCGCGTTTCCGGCAAGGTTACGGAAAAGTACGTTCAGGGCGGCCAGTATGTGGTGGAGGGACAGCCCCTCTACCGCATCGATTCCCGCCAGTATGAGTCGGCAGTGCTGAATGCCCAGGCCACGCTGGCTCAGTCCGAGGCTACCCTCAACAACGCCAGGGTGGATCTTTACCGCTATCAGAAACTCCTGGAATCCGATGCCATTGCCGAGCAGACGGTGGCTACCCAGCAGGCCAATGTGAATGCCTATGAAGCTGCTGTGGCTGCCAATGCGGCTCTTTTGAAGCGTGCCCAGGAAGATTTGGATGATACTGTGGTTTACGCGCCCATGACGGGACAGCTTTCCGTGGATGATGTGGCGGTGGGCACTTATGTGACCGCCGGCAACACTACCTTGGTAACTGTGGGGTCTTCTAATCCTATTTACGCTCAGTTCTCCATTTCCGAGGCTGAGTTCCTGAAATTTGCCGGGATCAAATCCTTGCAGCAGGGGGATTTGAACAGCAATGTGGGCGTGTCCCTCACTTTGGCTGACGGCACGGAATACCCTCTGATGGGCAGCATTGCCGAAACGGACAGGGCTCTTTCCGACAGCACGGGTACACTTACCCTGAAGGCTCTCTTTGAAAACCCCAACGGCATCCTGCTTCCCGGTATGTTTGCCCGGGTGAAGCTTACCGGGGAGACGGTGCCAAATGCTATTTTGGTGCCACAGCGGGCAGTACAGCAGCTTTTGGGCAAGTCATTTGTGATGGTGGTGAACGGGGAAGGCAAGTCCGAGGCCCGTACTGTCACTTTGGGTGACAAGGTAGGCAGCTACTACATCATCAAGGATGGTGTAAATGCCAGCGATATCGTAGTAGTGGAAGGGCTTTCCAACTTGCAGGAAGGCAGGGAGCTGAATGTCACCATGGTGACGCCGGAGGAAATGGGCTTCTCCCTGAATCCCGACAACTCCGCGTATGATCCCGACGCTTCTACGACTGAGAAATAAGGGGGCGGCGTCTTGTCAAAGTTTTTCATACACCGCCCGATTTTTGCGATAGTCCTTTCCGTGATTATCGTGATCGTGGGCATCATTTCCGGCACGCAGCTGCCTATAGCCCAGTACCCGCAGATTTCCCCGCCGACTATCTCCGTGTCTGCCAACTATACCGGCGCCAATGCCAGCGTAGTGAATGACACGGTGGCTCAGATTATCGAGCAGCAGGTGAACGGCACCCAGGGCATGGACTACATGAATTCCACCTCCAATGATGCGGGCCGCTACAGCCTCAGCGTGGTCTTTGCCACAGGCTCCGATGGCGATATGGACTCCGTCAAGGTGCAGAATAACGTGGCCATCGCCAACGCCAGCCTGCCCACGGATGTCCAGTCCACGGGTGTCACCACCCGAAAGTCTTCCAATGATATGGCCTACATGGTCTCCCTCACATCTCCCGATGGCAGGTATGACCGGGCCTTCATGAAGAACTACGCGGATATCTACATGATGGATCAGATCAAGCGTGTTTCCGGCGTGGGCGATGTTCAGGTCTTCGGTGCCGACTACGCCATGCGCATCTGGCTGAATCCGGACAAGCTGGCAGAGTACCAGCTGACGGTAGCAGACGTTACCAATGCCCTAAATGAGCAGAATGTCCAGGCTCCTGCCGGTACCGTAGGCGGCATGCCGGTGGACAACGGACAGGAAAAGCAGTACACCGGCAAGATCCAGGGACGTCTCACCACCCCTGAGGAATTCGGTAACATCATCGTCAAGACCAATGGCAACGATGGCTCCTTTGTGAGGCTGAAGGATATAGCCAGGGTAGAGGAAGGCCAGAAGGACAACAATATTGTTTCCAAGAGCAACGGCGCTCCCGCCGTGGGCTTCGGCATCATGCTCACCAATGATGCCAACGCCATGCAGACGGTGGCAGGGGTGCGGGAAGTTATCGAAAAGGCCAAGCCCGACCTGCCTCCCGGCCTGGAAGTGAGCGAAATCATGGACAGCACGGATTATATCAATGCTTCTATTCACGAGGTGTTGGAAACCTTTTTCGAGGCTTTGGCCCTGGTGGTGTTCGTCATATTCGTCTTCCTGCAGAACTGGCGGGCTACCGTCATTCCTCTGCTGGCGGTGCCGGTATCTCTGATCGGTACTCTGGCAGCCTTCATACTTTTGGATTTCTCCATCAATACTTTGACCCTCTTTGCCCTGGTGCTGGCCATCGGCCTGGTGGTTGATGATGCTATCGTGGTCATCGAGAACGTGGAAAAGCACATGGAGGAGGGCCTGGAGCCTGTGGATGCCACGGAGCGGGCCATGGACGAGGTGCAGGGGCCTGTGGTGGCTATTGCTTTCGTCCTGTCGGCGGTGTTCGTGCCGGTGGCCTTCCTGGGAGGCATGACCGGCGTGCTCTATCGCCAGTTTGCACTCACCATCGCCGTTTCCATGGCGCTTTCCGCCTTTGTGGCCCTGACCCTTACCCCGGCTCTCTGCGCTATGATTCTGAAGCGTCATGACGAAAGCGAAAAGGAAGGCTTTCTCGGACGCTTCTTCACCGGCTTCAACGACTGGTTCGAGCGCACCAAGAAGGGCTATGTGGGCATAGTGGCCGGGTTTATCAGGCGCTCCCGCCTGGCCATTCTCTTCCTTTTGATTGTATCCGGTCTGATGGCCCTTCTCTATGTGAAGCTGCCCACCACATTCGTACCCAACGAGGATCAGGGCTACGCCTTTGCCATGGTGAACCTGCCCGAGGGCACTTCCCTGAACCAGACCCAGAAGACCATGGACAAGCTGCAGGCTGCGGCTCTGGAAAATATCAAGGGCATCAAGAACTCCATGGGGGTCACGGGCTTTGATATGCTGGCCTTCACCACGAAGCCCAGCGCAGGTCTTCTGGTTATCGGCATGGAGGACTGGAGCCAGCGGCCCGACTATGACCAGTCCGTGGATGCGGCAGTGGGAGCTCTCTTTGGCATAGGGGCAAAGGTTGCCCCGGAGGCCACCATCATAGCCACCAATCCTCCGGCTCTGCCGGGCCTTGGCAATGTGGGCGGCTGGAACATGCAGCTCATGGATATGTCCGGCCATACGGATGAGGAACTCTACGAGATCACCAACCGCATCGTGGCCAAGGCCAACCAGCATCCTGCCCTGCAGGGTGTGCGCACCACCTATTCCATCACTTCCCCTACCATCGAGTACGATGTGGACAGGGAGAAAATCAAGAATATGGGCGTGCAGCTTTCCGATGTGTTCACTGCCATGCAGGTGAATTTCGGCGGTTCCCAGGTGAATGACTTCAACCGTTTCGGCAGGAGCTACAAGGTGGTGCTCCAGTCAGACACCTCCTTCCGCAGCGAGGCGGATGCCATGAAGTTCATGTTCGTGAAGAGTTCTTCCGGCACCATGGTGCCCCTGAACACTCTCTTGAAGCCCAGGAACAGCACCGGTCCTACGGTTATTTCCCGCTTCAACGGTACCAAGGCTGTCACCATTCAAGGCAACGCCGGGGCAGGCTACAGCTCCGGTCAGGCCATGGAAGCCATCGAGGAAATCGCCCGGCAGGAGGCGGGGACAGGCTTCAACATCGAGTGGTCCGGTCAGAGCCGGGAGGAAAAGAAGGCCGCAAGCTCCACCTTCCAGGTGCTGGCTCTGGCTCTGGTCTTCGTCTTCCTCTGCCTGGCAGCTCTCTATGAGAGCTGGAGCGTGCCCTTTGCGGTGCTCCTGACGGTGCCCACGGGCATCTTCGGCGCCCTTTTCTCCGAGTGGGCTTTGGCAGCTCTGGAGGCCAACTTTGGCCATGCCAATGCAGGCCTGCAGAATTCTGTCTACATGCAGATCGGCATCATCATGATCATCGGCCTGGCGGCCAAGAACGCCATCCTGATCGTGGAGTTTGCCAAGGTGCGTGTGGACCGTGGCATGGAGCCCGTGAAAGCGGCTCTTGAAGCAGCGGGCCTGCGCCTCAGGCCTATCCTCATGACCTCCTTTGCCTTTATCATCGGCTGTCTGCCCCTGGCCATGGCCAGCGGCGCAGGCGCCGCCGCCCGTAACGGCATGGGCGTGGCGGTGGTGGGAGGCATGACCTTCGCCACCATGATGGGTGTATTCCTGATACCTGTGTTCTTCGTCATCACGGAGTGGATAGCTCACAAGCTGGGCTTCATGAAGCAGGACAAGAAAAAGACTTCCATCGACTACATGTAAGCAGAATAAATTTCGCCAAAGACGGCGGTGCAGAAGTATGTACCGCCGTCTTTATTTTTGGCCGGACACCATTAAATGGAGGACAGTTGCGCCTGTTTTATGATATACTGTCATAGTATTATGGCTGACAAAGATAGGAAAGAATATATCCCATCAGGGGGGAAGATTGTGCGTGCTAAGGTACTTGGATTATTGCGCAGCGCCGGGGAGAAATACATTTCCGGGGAAGAGATGGCAGAGCAGCTGGAGGTGTCCCGCACAGCGGTGTGGAAGCACATCCAGGAGCTAAGAAACGAGGGCTATCAGATAGAGAGCCAGCCTCGCTCGGGTTATGTGCTGAAGGAAGCGCCAGACAGCCTGAATGCCAGTGAGATAGGCCATGGGCTGCAAACTGAGCTTATCGGACAGAAGGGCAGGATTCACACTTTCCGTCAGGTAGACTCCACCAACAATGTGGCGAAAAAGCTCATCAGAAAGATGGAGGCGGACCATGAGCGTTCCAAACTTGACGGGCTGGTGGTGGCAGCCGAAAGCCAGACTGGAGGAAGAGGACGTCTGGAACGCAGCTTCTTTTCTCCCGCGGGGAAGGGAATCTGGTTCTCCTTGGTGCTCTGCCCTCCTTTCGCCCCCCAGGAAGCGCCCAAGTGCACGCTCTTGGCAGCGGTGGCGGTGACGGAGGCCATGTATGAGCTTGGCCTACAGCCCGGCATCAAGTGGCCCAATGATATCGTCTATGAAGGCAGGAAACTGGTGGGTATTCTTACTGAGGCCAGCTGCGATATTGACCGCATCAAGCATATCATTATCGGCATCGGCATCAATGCCAATATCAAGGCTGAGGAATTCCCTGAGGACTTGCGGGAGACGGCTGTCTCCATGGAAATCCTCAAAGGCAAGCCGGTGCCGCGGGTGCAATTTTTCCAGTCGGTGCTAAGGAAGCTGGAGCATTGGTATAAGATTGCCGTGCAGGACGGCTTTGGCCCTGTCTTTGAGGCCTGGCGGCGGTATTCGGTGACTCTGGGCCAGGAAGTGCGGGTCATCGGTGTCCGGGACGGGGAAGAATTTACCGGCCGGGCAGTGGATATTGATGATTATGGGGCCCTGCTGGTGGAAACCGGGTCAGGTGTTAAAACTGTTATGGCCGGTGATGTTTCCATCAGGCCTAAAAAGTAGTTCCTATGGGAGGAAATAAATT
The DNA here is from genome assembly GCA_905234515.1 of uncultured Selenomonas sp. GTDB lineage: Bacteria > Bacillota > Negativicutes > Selenomonadales > Selenomonadaceae > Selenomonas_B. The sequence goes on along the minus strand of CAJOIN010000004.1, from coordinate 55,481 downwards.
TGCTGTTAGTTTTTGATATAGGCAATACCAATACGGTAATGGGGACCTATGAGGGCAAGACCCTGGTGAAGCATTGGCGTATCTCCACGGACAGGCAGAAAACCGGGGATGAGTACGGCATGCTCCTTAATGACCTGTTTCGCTATCAGGGACTGAAGATGACTGATATCAAGGCCATCATCATTTCGTCTGTGGTGCCGCCCCTGGTGGTGCCTATGGTGAAGATGTGCGAGCGGTATTTCCATCTGAAACCCTTGGTGGTGGGGCCCGGCATCAAGACGGGCATCAAGCTGCACTATGAAAATCCACGGGCCATCGGTGCCGACCGTATCGTGAATGTGGTGGGAGCTTATGAGCAGTATGGCGGTCCCTTGATTGTCATAGACATCGGTACTGCTACTACCTTTGATGTGGTGGCGGAAAATGGTGATTTCCTGGGGGGCGTTATTGCCCCGGGCATTGGCACCAGCGCCGATGCTCTCTTCCAACAGGCGGCCCAGCTGCCCCGCATTGAGCTGGTTCCTCCTAAGCAGGTCATCTGCCGCAATACTATTCAGGGCATGCAGGCAGGCATCATTTACGGCTATGTGGGCCAGATAGATGAAATCGTGCGGCGCATCAAGGAAGAGATGGGCTGCGAAGTGAAGGTCATAGCCACCGGCGGCCTGGCAAGGATGATTGCCAGGGAGTCTGCCACTATTGACAAGATTGACCATTTCCTGACCCTGACGGGACTGAGAGCCCTTTATGAGAGAAACCATGACAAGGGCGAAAGCAGGACAGTTCAGGAAAGGAAGGAACAGCCGTGAAGTCAGGTATGGATATCGGCAGCTTTCACTTTGACCAGCCGGTGTTTCTGGCGCCAATGGCAGGAGTGACTGATACGGCTTATCGTATCATTGCCCATGATATGGGCTGTCCCCTCTGCTACGCGGAGATGGTCAGCAGCCAGGGCATACACTTCCGCAATGAAAAGACTCTTTCCATGCTGGCCTCAGAGCCGGAGGAGCGTCCTTTGGCCATGCAGATTTTTGCTGCCACCCCCGAGATGGCAGCCGAAGCGGCAGCTTTTGTGGAAGCCCGGGGCACCTCTGACATTCTTGATTTCAACATGGGTTGCCCGGCACCTAAAATCGTAAAAAACCATGAGGGCTCTGCCCTGATGCGGGACCCTGAGCGGGCCTTTGCCATTATGAAGGCGGTGCGGAGGGCTGTGAAGATGCCCTTCACGGTGAAAATGCGCCTGGGCTGGGACGAGGAAAATATCAATGCAGTGGAGCTGGCCAAGCTGGCTGAGAAGGCGGGGGTGGATGCCATCGCTGTCCATGGCCGCACCAGGGCCCAGTTCTATGCAGGACAGGCCGACTGGCAAAAAATTGCCGAGGTGAAGCAGGCAGTTTCTATTCCAGTCATAGCCAATGGTGATGTGCGCACCTGTGCTGACCTGAAGAAAATTTTGGAGGTCACCGGGGCTGATGGGGTCATGATTGGCCGCGGAGCTCAGGGCAATCCCTGGATTTTCAAGCGCATGACCCATTATCTGGCCACTGGGGAGGAGCTTCCTCCCCCCACCATGCAGGAGCGGGCAGAGGTCATTATGCGCCATCTTGATTTGCTTTTGAAGTACAAGGGCGACTATATCGGTCCCAGGGAAATGCGCAAGCATGCCACCTGGTATACCAGGGGCATTACCCACGGGGCAGTGCTTCGGGACAAGTTCAATCGTGCTACTACCCGCAAGGATTTTGAAATAATCCTGGAAGAGCATCTAAAGTGATATATACCCATGACTATGACATACGAAAGGATGTTTTTTATGGCTGAAGACAAACAGAAGGACTCCATCTGGAGCCAGTATACTGAAGATGATAAAAAGGCTTTGGAGCAGCTCTCCGCAGGCTATATAGATTTTCTTTCCCGTTGCAAGACAGAGAGGGAGAGCGCAGCAGAGGCTGTCCGTAAAGCAGAAGAGGCTGGCTACCGCAACCTTTATGAGGTCATCAAATCAGGTGTGCAGGTAAAACCAGGGGACAAGCTGTATGCCTTGAACATGAAGAAAGCCGTGGCGCTATTCAATATCGGCGAGGAACCCCTGGAACAGGGCATGAATATTTTGGGGGCCCATATAGATACCTGCCGTCTGGATGTGAAGCAGAACCCCCTTTATGAGGATGGGGGAATGGCCTATCTTGACACTCACTACTACGGCGGCATCAAGAAGTATCAGTGGGTGGCCCTGCCCCTGGCTCTCCATGGTGTGGTGGCCAAGGCAGACGGCGAAGTGGTGGAGATTTGCATCGGTGAGGATGACAATGACCCAGTGTTCTGTGTCACTGACCTGTTGGTCCACCTGTCCCAGGAGCAGTTGAAGAAGGCTGGCGCCAAGGTAGTGGAAGGCGAGAGCCTTGATATTTTGGTGGGCAACTACCCCTTGAAGGAAGGGGAAAAGGAGTCCGTGAAGGCCGGGGTTCTGAAGCTTATCAAGGACAAGTATGGTCTTGAGGAAGAGGATTTCCAGTCTGCTGAGCTGGCCCTGGTGCCTGCCGGCAGGGCCAGGGAGTTGGGGTTTGACCGCAGCATGGTGCTGGCCTACGGTCAGGATGACCGGGTTTGCTCCTACACTTCCCTGATGGCCATGCTGGAAACGGAGAGTGTGAAGCGCACTTCCTGCTGCCTGCTGGTGGACAAGGAGGAAATAGGCAGTGTAGGCGCTACGGGTATGCAGTCCCGCTTCTTTGAAAATGTTGTGGCAGAGCTTTTGGCGGCCATGGGGGCAGGCGGGGATTTGGCCCTGCGCCGCACTTTGGCGGGTTCCAAGATGCTTTCCTCTGATGTGTCCAGTGCCTATGATGCCCTTTATGCAGGTTCTTTTGACAAAAAGAACGTGGCCTACCTGGGCAAGGGCATGGTGTTCAATAAATTCACCGGCGCTCGGGGCAAGTCCGGCTCCAATGATGCCAATGCGGAGTATCTGGGAGAAATCCGCCGCATCATGAAAAAACACAATGTGCATTTTCAGCTGGCCGAGCTGGGCAAGGTGGACCTGGGAGGCGGCGGCACCATTGCCTACATCATGAGCTTGTATGGGATGCAGGTCATTGACAGCGGGGTGGGTGTGCTCTCCATGCATGCGCCCTGGGAAGCCACCAGCAAGGTGGATATCTATGAAGTGTGGAAGGGATATAAGGCTTTCCTGAAGGAAGCATGAGAAAGGGGAAATTTATATGGATGTTTCGAGGCTTTTAGCTGATTTAAATGATTTTGTCTGGGGCCCCATTATGCTGGCCCTGCTGGTGGGTACCGGCGTTTTTCTGACAGTAAGGCTGCGTTTCCTGCCCTGGCTCAATCTGATGTATGCCATCAAAATGATTTTTCGCCAGAAAAAGAGCCATGAGGGGGATATTTCCCCCTTCCAGTCCTTGATGACTGCCCTGTCCGCTACGGTGGGTACGGGTAATATCGTAGGCGTGGCCACCGCTATGGTGCTGGGCGGGCCGGGAGCTCTCGTGTGGATGTGGATCAGCGCCGCCTTCGGTCTTTCCACCAAGTACGGCGAGTCCGTGCTGGCAGTGAAGTATCGTGAGACCAACAGCGTGGGGGAGATGGCCGGCGGCCCCATGTACGCCATGAAGCATGGCTTTTCCAACAAGTTTATCGGGCGCACTTTGGCAGCCCTCTTTGCCTCCTTCGTGGTGCTGGCCTCCTTTGGCATCGGCAACATGACTCAGGCCAATTCCATCGCTGCGGCGCTCTCCTCCAGTTATGAGGTGCCCACCTGGCTTACCGGCGCAGTGATTATGGTGGCTGCCATTGCTACCCTTATTAACGGCATTCGCAGCATCGGCAAGGTATCAAGCGTGGTAGTGCCCGCCATGGCGGTTTTCTACTTTGTGGCTGCCATGATTGTCATCATTGTGAACTTTGAAGCGGTGCCGGCCGGCGTGGCAGAAATGTTCCGCATGGCCTTCTCCTTTGATTCCGTGGCCGGCGGCGTGGGAGGCTCCATTGTGGCCTCCATGCTCACCTCCATGCGCTGGGGCGTGGCTCGTGGGGTGTTCTCCAACGAGGCCGGCCTGGGGTCTGCTCCCATTGCGGCAGCTGCTGCCCGCACGGACCATGCTTCCCGTCAGGGCTATGTCAATATGACTGGTACCTTTTTCGACACCATGATTGTCTGCATGCTGACGGGACTGGTCATTGCTTCCTCCGGCCTTTTGGGCACCCTTGATCCCGCCACCGGGGCGCCGGTTTCCGGAGCCCAGCTCACCATTCTGGCCTTCTCCACGGTCTTCGGTGAGTACGGCAAGCTGGTGATTTCCATTTCCCTGGCTCTCTTTGCTTTCTCTACCATTTTGGGCTGGGAGTATTATGGCGAGAAGGCCCTGGAGTACCTCATCAAGAACCGCAAAGTCATCATGAGCTACCGGGTTCTTTTCGGTGCTATCACCTTTGTGGGTGCCACCACTACCCTGGAAGTGGTTTGGAACTTTTCCGATACCATGAACGGCCTCATGGCCATACCGAACCTTATCTGTCTCTTGTGGCTTTCCAATGATATTGCAGATGAATGCTTTGAATTCCAGCGTGAGGTTGTGGAAAAGGAAAAGAAAGGCGAAAGAATCGACTGGGCGGACTCTTAAAAGGAGGCGGGCAGAATGGCTGAAGAAAATGATAATGTCAGGGTACTGAGCAATGCAGAGAAAAACTCTTATGAGGGCGTAACCATAGATGCAGACAGCGGCGAGGCTGAGAACCGGGACAGGCCCTACCATCAGGAAAGTGATGGGGAGCGCCCAAGATATTATCGGGTCTACTCCGGCCATTCACCTTTTTCCCGAGGCCTTAGCCTTACCAGCCTGCTATTCGGGACTGACTGGCGTACCCGCCTGGTGAGGATAGCAGCCTTGGTTGGTGTGGCGGCCATAGCTGTCCTGTTTATCAGTTTTATCCTGCCGGTATTGGTGGTAGTGGCAGGGGCGGCAGTGGCCTTCTGGCTGATACAGCAGCTTTTGCATTGAGGATTATTTACATTTGCAGATAAGAATTGCCCCCTTCCGGCGGTGAGCTGGAAGGGGGCAATTCCAATCTTATGGGGAATATGGGGAATCAGAATTTCAGCGTCTTGATACGCTCCACGGCCCTCAGGGTATTTTCCCTGTCGCCGAAGGCGGTGAGACGGAAGTAGTTTTCGCCGCAGGGGCCGAAGCCTGCTCCGGGGGTACCGACAATGTTCACTTCGGTGAGAAGTTTGTCAAAGAAGTCCCAGGAGGGCATGTTATGGGGAGTCCTGAGCCAGATATAGGGGGCGTTGACACCGCCGTATGCTTCAAGGCCGGCGGCCTTGAGACCCTCTCGAATCAGGCGGGCATTCTCCATATAATAGGCGATGGTTTCCTTTACCTGGACCTTGCCTGCTTCGGTGTAGATGGCGGCAGCGCCGCGCTGCACGATGTAGGCTGTGCCGTTGAACTTAGTGGTATGGCGGCGGTTCCAAAGGCGGTTGAAGTCCACCCGGCTGCCGTCGGCAGCCTTGCCCGTTACTCCCTTGGGGATGATGGTATAGCCGCAGCGGGTACCAGTGAAACCTGCTGTCTTGGAGAAAGAACGGAACTCAATGGCCACCTTGGTGGCGCCTTCAATCTCATAGATGGTACGGGGCACATCATCTTCCGTGATATAGGCGGCATAAGCGGCATCAAAGAGGATGACGGCATCTTCTTTCTTGGCGTAGTCCACCCATTTCTTCAGTTCAGCGTGGGAGAGGGTGGTGCCCGTGGGGTTGTTGGGGCAGCAGAGGTAAATCATATCCACATGCTCTTTGGGCAGTTCCGGGGCAAAGTTGTTTTCAGCGTTGCAGGGCAGGTAAACCACACCTGCGAAATGGCCGTCCTCCTGCAGCTCCCCTGTGCGGCCCGCCATAACATTGGTATCCAGGTAGACGGGGTACACAGGGTCGGTGATGGCAACTTTGTTTGCCAGGCCAAAAATTTCCTGGATGTTGCCGCAGTCGCTCTTGGAGCCGTCGCTGACAAAGATTTCATCAGTGCCGAAGTGAAGGCCGTAGGGCTCATAGTTGTTCTTGAGGATGGCTTCCGTCAAAAAGGTGTAGCCCTGCTCCGGGCCGTAGCCCCTAAAGGTCTCTGCCTTGGCCAGTTCGTCCACAGCCTTGTGCATGGCTTCGATGCAGGCAGGGGGAAGGGGCTGGGTCACATCGCCTATGCCCAGACGGATGATGTCAGCTTCGGGATGAGCTTCTTTATATGCGGCTACACGGCGGCCTATTTCAGCGAAGAGATAGCTGCCGGGGAGTTTCAGGTAATTATCATTGATGGTTGCCATAAGTTCCTCCTTAAAAACAGGTAAAAAAGAATAACTCTCAATGGACTTTGGGGATATTATAACATAATTGCATAGTATTGCAATACCCTATAATATTTTAATTATGACTATGATTAATTATACTTAAGTTACAATAAAATATAATTATATAAATTAAATTTATTTATAAATGATATTTACTTATCCATAAATCGTGTTGTATAATATTCAGGGTATTTTCAGAAAGCTGTCTTGTGATGTTCGTTAAAGAAAAATTATAAGTTTTCTGCCTAAAGGCAGGAAATAGGACATTTGTGGCGAAATAGCAGGGCAAGGAATTATCTTTTGTGTAGCGTTGAGTAAGAAGGGGAGAAAGATTTATGGAAATGCTACTAGGTTTTATTGTGCTGCTGGCCTGCCTGGTAGTCGGTGTCCGTCACGGCGGCATCGGCCTGGCAGTTATCAGTGGTATCGGTCTGCTTATCTTTACGTTTATTTTCAGGTATCAGCCTGGCAAGCCGCCTGTGGATGTTATGCTCATCATCATGGCGGTGGTTACCTGCGCTGGCTTCCTGCAGACCTCCGGTGGCCTGACGGTCATGCTGAAGTATGCTGAGAAGCTTTTGAGAGGTCATCCGAAGTATGTCACCATTCTGGCACCTCTCACCACCTGGTTCCTGACCATCCTCTGCGGCACGGGACATGCGGTTTACACCCTGTTCCCCATCATTTACGATGTGGCTATCAAGCAGAACATCCGTCCCGAGCGCCCCATGGCAGTGGCTTCCGTAGCCTCCCAGATGGGTATCTGCGCTTCTCCCGCTTCCGTGGCGGTGGTGTCCATCGTGGCTTTCCTGGCAGCGGCAGGCAGTGAGTTCTCCTTGGTTCAGGTGCTGATGGTCTCCATTCCTGCCACCGGCCTTGGCGTTTTCTTCGCAGCTCTTTGGAGCTACCGTCGCGGCAAGGAATTGGAAGACGATGAGCGCTTCCAGGAATTCATCAAGGACCCCGAGAACAAGGCTTATGTATATGGTGATACGGAAAGCCTCCTGGACAAGGAACTGCCCAAGGAATACTACCGTGCCATGTACATCTTCCTGACGGGTATTGTGGTTATCGCTATTTTGGGTAATGCCAAGCTGATTGCCCAATATATTCCTTTCTTTGGCGATATCCTGCCGAAATTCCCCGATGCCAAGGGAACCATGAAGGCCATCTCCATGGTGCAGGTCATCCAGATGGTTATGCTCTTTGTGGCTGCCGTTATCCTTAGCACTTGCAAGGTCAAAGCCAAGGAAGTAGGCAACAGCCAGGTGTTCCGCTCCGGTGTCGTGGCTCTGGTGTCCGTTTATGGTGTTGCCTGGATGGCAGATACTTTCTTCCAGCATCACATGGCTTTCCTGAAGGAATTCCTGGGCAATGCAGTGCAGGCTTATCCCTGGGCTTACGCAGTGCTGGCCTTCCTCACCTCCAAGCTGGTGAACTCCCAGGGCGCAGCTATTGCCATCGTGGTGCCCATGGCCCTGAATGTTGGCATGGACCCCGTACTGGTTCTGTCCTTCATTTCCGCCTGCTATGGTTACTTCTTCCTGCCCACCTATCCTTCCGACCTGGCTTGCATCGGGTTTGACCGTTCCGGTACCACTCGCATCGGCAAGTACATTCTGAACCACAGCTTCATGATCCCGGGCCTCATCGGCGTCGGTTCCGGTTGCTGCGTAGGCTATGTGCTGGCACATATTCTTTACTAAGAAATAACTTCAAAATGAATAAAAAAATGACTGTTGCATCTAGGTGCAACAGTTATTTTTTATTATGCGTCACTTTTCTGTTTTAGTATTTCCCTGCAGAAGTCTATGAAGGACTGGGCTGCTTTAGAGATATAGCGGTTCTTCTTCCAGGCCAGCCCCACATCCACGAAGAGGGGCTCTGCCAGGGGGATGGCTTTCACGCCCGGAGTGCCTTCTACCACCATGTCCAGCAGGAAGGCTAGACCCACCCCGGAGGCTACCAGGCCCTTCAGGGTGCCCACCTGGTTGGATTCCAGCACGATGTTTGGCTTGACATCAGCTTCTTCCAGTTTGCCCAAAATCAGCTGGCGCAGGAAGGAACCTTCCTTCAGCATGACCATGCTGGAGTCTGCCACATCCTGGAGGCTGATGGCTTTTTTCTTGGCCAGGGGACTGTTTTCCGGCACACAGCAGACAATCTGGTTCCTGGACATGGGCAGGAGCTGCAGGTTGTGGGAAGCTCCTGAGATGATGATGATGCCGAAATCCAGTTCGTCACGTTCCAGCTGTTCCCGGATGGACATGGAGGCTTCCTCATGAAGAAAGATTTCCAAATGGGAATACTTTTTCTGGAAGCTGGAGAAAATCTTGGGGAAAAGGTAGGCTCCCATCATGGGAGGTATGCCTATCTTGATGGTGCCTTTCTGGAGCTGTTTGTAGTCGTTGACCTCCAGCACAGCATCCTGGATGTTCCGCAGGGCCAGTTCAATGCGGTTCAGGAAGACCGCACCTTCCGGAGTCAGGGACAGCTGTTTCTGGCTCCTGTCGAAAAGCTGGATGCCGAGCTCGGCCTCCAGCTTCTTGATAGCGACCGTGATGTTTGGCTGGGAAACACGCAGCCTTTCCGCGGCCCTGGTGATATTTCGCAGACGGCTGGCCATCTGGAAATACTCGAGTTGTCTCAGTTCCATGCAATCGCTTCTTTCTTTAGAACATAAATCGCTTTTATCTTAACCTATTATATCATATTTTTAACGCATAAATGATATAATAACAAAAAATTATTATTGCCGTAAAAAAATTTTTTCTGCTTCCCAAGTAGGATTTTTGTGCTTTGCAAGGAATTATACAGGTAGGCATAAATAAGACAACGCTTGGATGATGTTCCTTCAATAGACACAGAAGGTTAGGGGGGCTTTTATCTTGGAAATGTCAACAGTCATAGGCGCAGTAGGCGGTCTGATTTCCGTCTTTGTGGGTATGATCATCAAAGGAGCGCCGATTAGCTCGCTGAATAACCCGGCAGCATTCCTGATCATCATCTGCGGGACCTTTTCCTGCTTGTTCACTGCTTTCAACATGAAGCAGCTTAAATCCTTGCCTAAGATAGTCAAGATGGTTTATTTTAAGCCTGCCCTTCATGAAAAAGCAGAACTCCTTAATATGTTTATAGAGCTGTCACAGATTGCTCGCCGTGAAGGTATCCTGGCTCTTGAAAGCAAGGTGCAGGAGATAGAAGACCCCTTCTTCCGCACCGGCCTGGGCATGGTCATTGACGGTATGGACCCGGAGTTTGTCAGTGACGTGCTTGATGCAGAACTGGCGGTTATGCAGGAACGCCATGCCGAAGGACGTGCCATGCTGGAGCAGGCAGGTCTGTATGCTCCTACTCTGGGCGTGCTTGGCGCCGTTATCGGCCTTATCGCAGCTCTGGGCAATCTGAACGATATCAATAAGTTGGGCCACGCTATTGCAGCAGCATTCGTGGCAACCATCCTGGGTATTTTCACCGCATACGTTGTTTATCTGCCCATGGCCAATAAACTGAAGCTTTTGTCCAAGGCAGAGGTTAGCGAGAAGCGTATGATTATCGAGGGTATCCTTTCCCTGCAGGCCGGTGATTCTCCTACGGCCATCGAAGCTAAACTGATGGTGTTCATTCCTCAGTCCGAGAGGGAAGGCTTGAAGAAGGAGTGATTTGATGGCTAAGAAGAAACGTCAGCCGCCTCATGAAGAGCATGAAGGTGAGCCCTGGCTCCTGCCTTATTCCGACCTGATGACCCTCCTGCTGGCACTTTTTATCGCGCTTTTCGCTATTTCCCAGACAGATCAGACGAAATTGAAGCAGATGGCGCAAGCTTTTACGGCGGCTTTCAATTCCGGCGGTCCATCCTTCTTTGATGCCATGGGGCCTAACCCAGGGCGTCGGGCGGAGATGCCCAGCGATGAGGATTTGGGGAATTCCGCATATATCCAGGAAAACCAGAATCTTGAGCAGGTGCAGAGGCAGATGGAGGAATATATAGAAGCCAATAACCTTAAAGATAAGCTCACCACTGAGCTTTCCGAGGACGGGCTGATGATACGCATCAAGGAACGGGCCTTGTTCCCCTCCGGGTCTGCCCAGCTGGTGGGGGAAGCTCAGAAGATTGCCCCGGTGATAGCTGGTCTTTTGGCAACCTTGCCAGAGCGTGTGGTCATCTCCGGCCATACGGACAATGTGCCCATTAACACGGCCCAGTTCCCATCTAACTGGGAGCTTTCTTCCAGCCGTGCCTTGAATTTCATGAAGTATATTATCTCCCAGGATAACAGGCTGAACCCCAGGCGCTTCAGTGCGGTGGGCTACAGTGAGTACAGGCCCATTGCTTCCAATGACACTGATGAGGGCAGGCAGCAGAACCGCCGGGTAGAAGTTTTTATAGCCCGGAACTACCGCTTTGATCCCAATGCCAGTGTAAGCGCAGTCGGGGCAGACGGCGCTCCTGCTGGAAAAGCTACAGGCAACATACCTTCCACAGGCACCATGTCTTCCATGGGCTCCACTGCTGACAGCAGTATTGGCGGCACCGATGACGGGGGAGTTTCCTCTACAGGCGGCCCAACCATGGGGGGCAAGGCCTATACGGGAGATTTGCCTCCGGCCCTGGCAAACTGAGGGTGCCAGCCAAAGTCAAAAATGGTATACTAAAGGAGTCGGCAGCAAGATGCCGGCTCCTAATTTATGCGGGCGGGAGGATGAAAGATTGATTGCTGGCATTGGTACGGACATCATAGAGATTGCAAGGGTGGAGAAGGCGGCCAGCCCCGCCTTTATCAAGAGGGTATATACAGAGAAAGAGCAGTCGTACTGCGAGGCCAGGGGAGCTGGGAAATTCGCCAGCTATGGTGCCAGATGGGCTGGCAAGGAAGCGGTGATGAAGGCTTTTGGCACAGGCCTCCGGGGAGGCTCACTGCTGGACATAGAGATCCTGCCGGATGAGCTGGGCTGCCCCAGGGTAACCCTTGGGGGCTATTTCAAGGAATTGGCAGAGAAGAAGGGGATAAAGAATATCTGGATTTCCCTTAGCCATGCCAAGGCCTATGCTGTGGCAGATTGTGTGATGGAAAAGTAATGGGTGGAGGAATACATAGATGAGGCTCGGTCTGATAGAGGATATGCACAGAATTGACAGGGAAGCCACGGAAACATACGGCATGCCCGAAATGATACTTATGGAAAATGCCGGCCACAGGGCAGCAGAGATTGCCGTAGAAATGCTGGATGGTGTCAAGGGGAAAAGCCTTTGCGTGGTGGCAGGCAGCGGCAACAACGGTGGGGATGCCATGTCTGCGGCCAGGCATCTGGCCAACCAAGGGGCCCGTATCAGGGTGTTCCTGGCAGGGGAAAGGTCCAAGCTGAAGCCTTCGGCTGCAATTATGTACACCATTTTGGAGCGCATGGGCATAGAACTTCATGAGCTGACTGGCGACCGCGATTGGGACAGGCTCCACATGGCCTTGAAATTTTCCGATGGGGTAGTGGACGGCATCCTTGGCACCGGTGCTGTGGGAGAACTCCACAAGAAGACTCTGCGCCTCATAGAAGAAATCAATCTGGCGGAAAAGCCTGTCATGTCCATCGATATTCCCAGCGGGGTGGCGGCGGATTCCGGTCAGGTCCAGACCATGGCCGTAGCGGCCAGTGTCACCCTGTCTTTGGGGCTCCCGAAAGTGGGGCAGATGCTTTCTCCCGGCGCCGATTATGTGGGTAAGCTGATGGTGGATGATATTGGCCTGCCTGCCCAGCTGCTGGAGTCTGACCGGCTGCCTATGCAAATTTTGGACAATAATCTGGCTGCCTCCATGCTTTCCCCTCGTGCCCGCAGCGTCCACAAGGGGAATTGCGGCCATATCCTGATTGTGGCAGGCTCCCAGGGGATGACCGGAGCGGCGGTGATGGCGGCCAGGGCAGCCATGCGGGCAGGTGCGGGTTTGGTGACCTTGGCGGTACCAAGGAGCCAGCAGCCTGTGGTGGCGGCCATGGCTGCTGAGGTCATGACGGCCCCCCTGCCGGAAACTGAGACAGGTTACTTGGGCGGGGAAGATGCAGTACAGGCAGTCCTGTCCCTGGCCAACAGGGCAGATGTACTTCTGATGGGACCTGGCTTGGGCAGGGCTGTGGAAACCATGGAGTTTGTGCGGCAGGTTTCCACCAGGACTTCCTGTCAGCTGGTACTGGATGCAGATGCCCTCTTTGCCTTTGCCCGGCTGCCGGAAGCCTTGGCTGAGTGCAAGGAAATGCCCATTATCACTCCCCATCTTGGGGAAATGGCCCGTCTCATGGGGACGGAGGTGGAAAAAGTCCGTGAGTCACTGGTACCCAGCGCCCAAAAGGTGGCCAAGGGCTGCAAGGCCGTGGTGGTCTTAAAGAGTGAATGTACTGTTGCTGCCTATCCTGAGGGAGAAGTTTTCTTCAGCACCCAGGGAAATCCCGGCATGGCTACGGCAGGCTCGGGAGATGTGCTGGCAGGTACCATTGCAGGTCTTATTTGCCAGACCGAGGTGGATGTAGTGCCCTTGCTTGGGATATACATCCACGGACGGGCCGGGGATATGGCCTACGAGGAGTTGGGAGACGGCCTGTTGGCAGGGGACATTATTGACAGGCTGCCCCAGGCGCGCCGTGAGCTTTTGATCTGGCGTCAGGAGCATGATATTAAGGACATGGAAAGACGTTTGTTCTCAAAGGGCATTGACAATGTTACATTTCGGCCCTAAAATAGTATAGCAAGGTAGGAGATGTTCCTCAGATTCCATAGACGGGGGACATTGCGCCAAGGTTTCATTCATTTATGATACTTTTTTGCAGAAAAGGGGCATGAATATGGCAAAGGCAGATGTGGATTGGTCCAATTTAGGGTTTAGCTATCGGACGATTTCTAAGCGTTATGTGGCAAATTTCAAGGATGGCAAATGGGGTGAGGGTGTCCTCACGGAGGATGCAAATATTGTCCTCAATGAGTGCGCTGGTATCCTGCAGTACTGCCAGGAGGTCTTTGAGGGCCTGAAGGCTTATACTACCAAGGATGGCCGTATCGTCACCTTCCGTCCGGACCTCAATGCGGAACGCATGGAGGATTCTGCCAAGAGGTTGGAAATGCCGGCTTTCCCCAAGGAAAGATTCCTGGAAGCAGTTGACCAGGTGGTAGCTGCCAACAAGGATTGGGTGCCTCCCTATGGTTCGGACGCTTCCCTGTATTTGCGCCCCTATATGTTCGCCTCCAGCCCTGTCATTGGCGTGAAGCCGGCTGAGGAGTACCAGTTCCGCCTTTTCGGCACGCCGGTAGGTCCTTACTTCAAGGGCGGTGCTAAACCCATCACCCTTTGTGTAAGTGATTTTGACCGGGCTGCTCCTCATGGTACCGGCCATATCAAGGCAGGCCTCAACTACGCTATGAGCCTCCATCCCTATGTCATGGCCCACAACAATGGCTTTGACGAGAATATGTTCCTGGATTCTGCTACCCGCACCTATGTGGAGGAAACTGGCGGCGCCAACTTCCTCTTCATCACCAAGGATGGCACGGTGGTGACACCGAAGTCAGGCAGCATCCTGCCTTCCATCACCCGCCGCTCCCTGGTGTATTTGGCCGAGCATATGCTGGGCCTGAAGGTGGAGTACCGTCCGGTGAAGTTCTCCGAACTGAAGGACTTTGCAGAGTGCGGCCTTTGCGGCACCGCTGCTGTCATCTCCCCTGTGGGCAAGGTGGTTGGCAAGGAAGAGACCATCGAGTTCCCCAGCGGCATGGAGAAGATGGGCCCTGTCACCCAGAAGCTATACGATACCCTCAGAGGCATCCAGCTGGGCACCATCGAGGGCCCCGAGGGATGGATTCGGGAAATCAAGTAACAAAAGCATATTTTTTGTCTTTGCGGGCTGTCTTTACAGGCAGCCCTTTTTGAATTTGTTTACAGATTGCCTGTATCGGGAAGGATTTCATGGTTGTGCAGAGAATGTCTTTATAATAGGAATAAATTGCGCTATAATGAAATAGTAAATTAGGACTTGCTATAGGGAGTTTTTTGTTATGCCTATTGATTTTTCCCTGCCCAGCGGTTTTCATGGCATCCTGTCTACCATTACTTTTTTGGATGCTATCGATATCTTTATTGTGGCAGTGATTCTTTATAAAGTATATGAAATGCTGCAAGATACCAGAGCCATCACCCTGGTGAAGGGTGTGTTGGTGCTGCTTGGTGTCACCATGCTCTGCAGCTGGCTGGAACTGCACGTGATGTCCTGGCTGTTGCAGAAAACGGTGACGCTGCTCTTTGTGGCGCTGCCCATCGTGTTCCAGCCGGAACTCAGGCGGGCCTTGGAGCATTTGGGACAGGGCAAGTTCCTGGGGCCTTCCGTCATGCTGGATGATGATGAGGCCCGCTCTGTAGTCAATGAGCTGGCCAAGGCAGTGAAGGTGCTTTCCACCAATAAGATTGGCGCCCTGCTGGTCATTGAGAGGGATATGGGCCTTAATGACATCAGCGGCACTGGCATCAAGATAGACGGCCTTATCACCTCGGATTTTCTCATGAATGTCTTTATTCCCAATACTCCGCTCCATGATGGGGCTGCGGTGATACGAGGCAAGCGCCTTATTGCTGCTGGCTGTCTTCTGCCCTTGACGGAGAACCGGGGACTTTCCACGGAGCTGGGCACCAGGCACAGGGCGGCCATAGGCCTTTCAGAGCAGTGTGATGCCCTGATTGTGGTAGTCAGTGAGGAAACGGGAACGGTGTCGGTGGCAGAGAATGGCCATATCATGCGGCATCTTGATATCGACAGGCTCAAGGCGGTTTTGAGGCCTGCCTTTGTGGCACCCCAGACAGGGTTCAAGGATATTATCCGCAATTGGAGGAATAAGTCATGATCAGAAGCTTGCAAAGCCTGGTGCAGCATAACCTGGCGGCCAAGATTGTGGCTTTCCTGGTAGCCATGGTGCTGTGGGGCTACGTGATGAATGACCAGAATCCTTCCATAGAGGGCACCTTTGCTGTGCCACTTACGGTGATAAATGCTCCGGAAGGATATAAGGTTTCCCAGGCCACCGGGGCGGTGAAGCTGAAGGTCAGGGGCCCCCGTTCCCTCTTTGTAAATGCCTCTGAGGCTGATTTTGATGCTTATCTGGATTTGGAAAATGCCAGTGAAGGGCGCAAGGCTTACAAGGTGCACACTATGATTCCCCAGGGCTTTGAACTGGTGGAAACGCAGCCGGACACGGTGGAAGTCACCTTGGACAAAATCGAGAGCAGGAAGTTTAAGGCTGAGCTCATTGTGACGGGAGCCACAGCCCAGGGCACCACCGTGGCGAAGGTAACCCAGGGGATGGAAACCGTAATGGTGGAGGGCCCCAAGTCCATGCTGGATGAAGTTAGCCGGGTTATAGGCTATGTGGGGCTTTCCGGCAATGGCACAGATTTCAGCCTGCAGGTGCAGCTGACACCTATCAACGCAGATGGCCGGGAGGTGGCTGGCGTAACGGTGAAACCTTCCTCCATTCAGGCTAATGTGCAGCTGGCCAGGGGCCTCGCCAAGAAAGTGGTGAACATTAAGCCTATGGTTATGGATAATCTGCCCTCAGGCTATGTGCTGGGCGGTGTCAAGGGTGACCCGGTGAAGATTGAGATAGCTGGCGCGGAGGACGCTTTGGCCAAGATTGCCTCGGTGGAGACGGAACCTGTTTCCCTGTACGATGTGACATCCAGTACCAGCAAGAAGGCCATGCTTAAATTGCCGGAAGGTGTTACGGTCACCAATAAGGAGGTCACTGTCTACGTAGAAGTCAAGAAACGTGATGAAGCGGGAAGTGCCGAGTAGTTCTGCGGAAGAATAATGGAGTGAAAAGAAAATTGCTTAGGATCAAGAACTTGCAGGTTCCCTTTGATACAGAGGAAAGCCTGTCGATGCTTGCAGCCGGGCGTTTAGGATTACCACCTCAAGCTGTGCTTGAGGTGGTAATTGTGCGTAAGGCTGTAGATGCGCGCCGTTATCGTGGCGCTCCCATCAGATTTACCTATGTGCTGGATGTGCGGCTGGCTCCGGGGCAGGAAAAAAAGGTGCTGGGGAAATTTAAACGGGATAAAAATCTGGAACAGGCGAAAGAGGAAAAGCCTGCCCCCCTGAAGCTGTGCGCCAGGAGCCGGGAGGATTTGCGCCCTGTGGTGGTGGGCTTTGGCCCTG
This sequence comes from uncultured Selenomonas sp., assembly GCA_905234515.1. Classification (GTDB taxonomy): domain Bacteria; phylum Bacillota; class Negativicutes; order Selenomonadales; family Selenomonadaceae; genus Selenomonas_B. The sequence goes on along the minus strand of CAJOIN010000004.1, from coordinate 38,933 downwards.
CCGGCATGTTTGCAGCCCTGACCTTGGCCAAGGCCGGCTGGTGCCCTCTGGTGCTGGAACGGGGACAGGATGTTGATACACGTACCAGGGATATCAATGGTTTTTGGCAGGGGGGGAGCCTTAATCTCCAGTCAAATGTCCAGTTTGGCGAAGGGGGAGCAGGGACCTTTTCTGATGGCAAGCTCACCACCCGCATCAATGATCCCCTGATGACAGAGGTTCTTGATGCTTTTGTGAAGGCCGGGGCGCCGGAGGAGATAAAATATCTTCATAAGCCCCATATCGGCACAGACCTTTTGCGGGGCATAGTGAAAAATATCCGTCAGGAGATAATACGGCTGGGGGGAGGAGTTCGCTTCGGCGCCCAAGTGACGGATTTGGAACTTGACAGTGAGGGCAGGCTCGCTGCCCTGATAGTGGGCAGGGAGGAGAGAGTGGCCTGCGGGACAGCTTTCTTTGGTATAGGGCACTCTGCCAGGGACACCTACCGCATGCTGCTCAGCAGGGGCATAAAAATGGAAGCCAAGCCCTTTGCCATGGGTGTGCGCATTGAACATCCCCAGGAATTTATAGACAAGGCCCAGTATGGGGAGGATGCAGGCCATCCTAAGCTGCCTGTGGCTGACTATGCCCTTACCTATAAGGACCCAGTGACAGGCAGGGGAGCATACTCTTTCTGCATGTGCCCCGGAGGGCTGGTGGTGGCGGCCACTTCCGAAAAGGAAGGTGTGGTTACCAACGGCATGAGCAATTTCGCCCGGGATTCGGGAATTGCCAATAGTGCTCTGCTGGTGCAGGTGGGTCCTGAGGACTTTGGCCAGGAGGTGCTCTCCGGCATGATGCTGCAGGAAAAGCTGGAGCACTTGGCCTTTGAGCTGGGGGGCAGGAATTATCACGCACCGGTGCAGACCGTGGGGGATTTCCTGGGGGGCACCCATGGCTCCGAAGCTTTCCTGACTGTGCCTACTTACAGACCTGGCGTGAAGGCGGTGGACCTGCATGGCTGCCTGCCGGAGTTCATGACCAAGACTTTGGCAGGTGCCCTGCCCTGGTTTGACAGGAAGATTCCTGGCTTTGCCAATCACGGCGCGGTGATGACAGGCATTGAGTCCAGGTCGTCGGCGCCCTGCCGTATCCGCAGGGACAGGGAGACCATGGAGGCAGAGCTGACACCGGGGCTTTATCCCATGGGGGAAGGGGCAGGCTATGCCGGCGGCATCATGAGCGCGGCAGTTGATGGCATGAAGGCAGCCCTTGCATTTCTTAGTGTTCCTGTGGCATAATGAATTGGTTATGATTTGATTTTTTAGATAATAGCATCCATCTAAGCGTTGGCTCAGCCGTAACTTGGAGGTGATGCCAAAACATTAAAAGAGTTTTTAGGGGGATTTAGATTATGGCAAGATTGTTTGGCACAGACGGTGTTCGCGGTGAGGCCAATGTGACTTTGCTGCCGGAGATGGCATATCGTCTGGGCCGTGCGGCAACGCTTTATTTTGGCAAGGACAGTGATAATCAGCCCTTGATCATCATTGGCCGCGACACCCGCCTTTCCGGTGAGATGCTGGAGGCTGCCCTGGTGGCAGGTATTTGTTCTGCAGGGGGACGGGCTATGCTGGCAGGCATTATCCCCACCCCGGCTGTGGCTTATCTTGCCCGCAAGCACCACGCCAAGGCTGGCATTGTGATTTCCGCCTCCCACAATCCTTTCCATGACAACGGCATCAAGTTCTTTGGTGGCGATGGCTACAAGCTGCCTGATTCCGTGGAGGATGAGCTGGAGGCCATTGTGCACCAGCTGGAGGAGAATGATGACCTGCCCCGTGCCAAGGGCAGCCGCATTGGTCATCTGGAGGCCCGCAGGGATTTGCTGAACCAGTACATCGATTTCGTACTGAGCACCTGTGATGAACGCCTGGATGGCATGAAAATCGTGCTGGACTGCGCCAACGGCGCTTCTTACGAGGCTATGCCCCAAATCCTGCGTCAGCTGGGGGCCAAGGTAAAGGTCATCCATGCCCTGCCTAATGGCATCAATATCAACGACAACTGCGGCTCCACCCATATGGAATCCCTCCAGAAGGCAGTGCTGGAATTTGGCGCTGACCTTGGTATTGCCAACGACGGTGATGCGGACCGCTGCCTCTGCGTGGACGAAAAGGGCCAGATTATCGACGGTGACCATATCCTCATTATGTGCGCTACTGACATGATTAAGTCCGGCACCTTGCCCTATAAGACTGTGGTTACCACGGTTATGGCCAATATCGGCTTCCACAAGGCCATCAAAGCTGCCGGCGGCCGTGCGGAAATCACCAAGGTGGGTGACCGCTACGTGCTGGAAAACATGCTGCAAAATGGCTACAAAATCGGTGGCGAGCAGTCCGGTCACATTATCTTTACAGAGTACACCACCACTGGTGACGGCCTCATCACGGCCCTGCAGGTGCTGAAGTCCTTGAAGCGCAGCGGCCGCAAGGCTTCCGAGCTCACCGCTCTCATGACTACTTATCCCCAGCTGCTGCTGAATGTGAAGGTGGCCACCAAGGAAGGCTGGGAGGAAAACGAGAATATCAAGGCTGCCATCAAGGCTGGGGAAGAAGAGCTTGGCGCCGAAGGGCGTATCCTGGTGCGCCCCTCCGGTACTGAGCCCCTGATACGCGTCATGGCTGAAGGCCCTGACCAGGCTCAGCTTGATGATATCTGCAAACGCATTGCTGATGTGGTGAAAGCGGAGCAGGGCTGATGGAAAAAGCTGCTTTAGTGTTAACAAGCTTTGGGGTGGCAGGCCGGGAGGCCCGGGCCCTGGGGTTGGAGAAATTAGCGGCGGAACTGCAGAAGGCTCTGACGGACGCGGAAATACGGCAGGCATATACCTCCGTCTTTATCAGGAAGAAACTCCTGAAGGAGGGCATAGTCATGCCGTCCCTGTCAGAGTGTCTGGAGGGACTGAAGCAGGAAGGCTTTCAGCAAGTTTATCTTCAGCCTGCTCACTTCACTCCAGGGGAGGAATACACCCATAAGGTCATTGAAGTGGCTGAAGAATTTCGGGATAGCTTTCAGAAGTTGAAGATTGGGGAGCCCCTGTTTTTCAGGGAAAAAGATTTTGAGCAGGGACTGCAGGCAGTCTATGCTGCCCATGCGCTTAAGGAGCAGGAGGAATTGGTGCTTTTAGGCCATGGCTCACCCCATCAGCATAATCCTGTTTATGAGAAATTGCAGCAGCAGGCTGACAGGGAAGGAATGCCCGTCCATATCGGGGTGGTGGAGGAAAGCGACACTCCGAACTTTGATATGGTGCTGAAGCGCCTGCAGGAAAAAAATACAAAAAAAATCTTGCTGGCTCCTTTGCTGCTGTCCGGCGGCGTCCATGTCCATGAGGATATGGCAGGGGAGGAGGAAGGCTCCTGGCTTTCTCGCCTTAAGAAAAACGGCTTCAGCGTAAGGACAGAACTGAAGGGCCTGGCCGAGTACGAGGCTTTCCGCAAGCTCTATATAGAAAAGGCTCTGGCTTTGGTTAACGGCGAATAGCCCATAGCTATAAGTTATATTCGCATAAACTATTTTGATATTTCCTCCGTTTGATGTATAATACACAAATGGGAAATTACATTTTGCTCTAATAAATCATAATGAGGTGATTTCATGTCACAACCGGTTACGACGAACCCTTTTATCATCATGCTTATCAACATGACGGTGGTGTTCCTGGTCCTGATCTCCCTGGGCTTAGTCATCAATTTGATCCATTATTTGGATCCTACCAAGCCCAAGGTAAAGGAAGAAGAGGCTCCTGCACCGGCGCCTGCGCCTGCACCTGTGGTGAAGGCAGCACCTGAGCCAGTCAAGGAAGAAGGCCTTACCCCCGAGGTGGTGGCAGTCATTGCAGCTGCAGTGGCCAGCCTGGGATACGGCCCGGGGGCCGTCAAGGCCATCAGGCCCATTGAGCGCAACGGCTGGAAGCAGTCAGGGCGCACCATGGGCATGGACCGCAGCGTTTGAGCAGGGAGGGATATAGATGGAATTATTTAATGCATTCATAGTCTCCCTGCAGTCCGTTTGGACAGGGAGCGGCTTTTCGGCCTTTACCACGGGCCACGCCATCATGATTGCCGTGGGTCTTGTGCTTCTGTATATGGCCTTCGTTAAGGAATTTGAGCCTCTGCTTTTGGGGCCTATCGCCTTTGGCTGTATTTTGGCCAACTTCCCCGGCACGGGCTTCCTGGAGGAACCGGGGCTCATGCAGGCTATCCACTACGGCATTGCCAATGAGATTTTCCCGCCGCTGATTTTTTTGGGCATCGGTGCCATGACGGACTTTGGCCCGCTCCTGGCCCGTCCTGTGGTGCTCCTTTTGGGGGCGGCTGCCCAGATTGGCGTTTTCGTGGCTCTGGTGGGAGCCATGCTCCTGGGCTTCAATGTGCAGGAGGCCGGCGCTATCGGCATCATCGGCGGCGCTGACGGTCCTACCGCCATCTACCTTTCCATTCAGATGGCACCTCATCTTTTGGGAGCCATCGCTGTGGCAGCTTACTCTTACATGTCCCTGGTGCCGCTGATTCAGCCGCCTATCATGAAGCTGCTCACTTCCCAGAAAGAGCGTGAGGTGCAGATGGATCAGCTGCGCCCCGTCACCAAGTTCGAGCGGGTGATGTTCCCCATTGTGGCTACCATCCTCATCAGCTTGCTCCTGCCGCCTATCGCAGCTCTCTTAGGCATGCTGATGCTTGGCAACCTGTTCCGTGAGTCCGGTGTTACTGACCGTCTCTCCGATACGGCCCAGAACTCACTTTGCAACATTGTCACCATCTTCCTGGCTACCGGTACCGGCATGACCATGAGCGCCGAAAGCTTCCTGGTGCCCCAGACCCTGCTGATTATCTGCCTGGGTCTCGTGGCCTTTGCTGCAGGCACCGCCGGCGGCGTCCTCTTCGGCAAAATCATGTGCCGTCTCTCCGGCTGGAAAATCAATCCGCTGATTGGCTCTGCCGGTGTTTCTGCCGTGCCCATGGCTGCCCGCGTCAGCCAGATGGTGGGCATGAAGGCCAAGCCCGGCAACTACCTGCTGATGCACGCCATGGGCCCCAACGTGGCCGGCGTTATCGGTACGGCTGTAGCCGCAGGCACCATGCTGGCCATGCTCAAGTAATAACGAGGAAGAAGATGTCCCCCCATCTCTATAGCTCATCGCATAACAGGCGGCGAGTATATATCTCCCGCCTCGTTGAAACGCTAATTGGAGAATTTTGCCTTCGGCAAAATTTGAACAATGGCGTTATAATTTCAAATGCAGGAAAGTCTTGGATTCTTAACCGGGTCCAAGACTTTTTTTATAGAAATTTTACAGTTAGGCAGGAAATCTCTGAAAAAGAAAGAACTACTATAATATCAGCGAAAGCTGGAGATATTGGGGAGCTGTACTACTATTCGCAGCAATAATTGCAGCTCAAGTTTTGGAGGGGGATTTTTTATGATAGGGATCAAAAATGTCATTGCTATTGTCTGCGGCGGCGGCCCTGCCCCGGGCATCAACAGCGTTATTTCCGGGGTGGTAAATGAGGCCCATCGCCAGGGCTGGGATGTGCTGGGTATCTATGACGGCTTCTCCCGCTTGGCTCGCGGCGAGAAGAACTACATCCGGTTGGAGCCCAAGAACATCAGCCGCATCCATCTGACCGGCGGCTGCATTCTGAAGATGTCCCGCTTCAACCCCACCAAGAAGGAAAGCGACCTGCGCACGGTGGTGGAGACTTTGACTGAACTGGGAGTCACCCATCTGGTGACCATCGGCGGTGATGACACGGCTTACAGCTCCGCTGCCGTTTCCGATTATGCCCGTCGGGCAGGCCGTACCATCAATGTGGTGCATGTGCCTAAGACCATTGATAACGACCTGCCCCTGCCGGAAGGTGTGCCCACCTTCGGTTTTGAGACCGCCAGGGCTTTCGGCACTACCGAGATAGAGAATCTCATGGAGGATGCCCGCACTTCCAACAACCGCTGGTACTTCACCATCGCCATGGGCCGCACCGCAGGCCACCTGGCTCTGGGCATGGGCCGCAGTGCAGGGGCTGCCATCACCATCATTCCGGAGGAGTTCCCCCAGGAAAAGATTCCCCTCCAGCAGGTGGTGGACATCCTCACCGGTTCCCTGGTGAAGCGTTATCTCACCGGCAAGAATTACGGCGTGGCCGTCATTGCCGAAGGTGTTATCGAAAAGATTGCCCCGGAGGACTTCGACAAACTGGGGCAGGTAGTTAAGGACGAGCATGGACACATTCGCTACAGCGAGCTGGACTTTGGTGAAATCATCAAGCAGGCTGTCCTGGCTGAAGTCAAGAAGCTTGGCATCAAGGTGTCCATCATCGATAAGGAAATTGGCTATGAGCTTCGTTGCACCGCGCCCATCGCTTACGATATTGACTACGCCCGCCAGCTGGGGTTCTCGGCAGTCAGCTTCCTGAAGGAAGGCGGCAGCGGCGCCCTCATTACCATCCAGGACAACAAGTCGGTGCCCATGTACTTCGAGGATATCAAGGATCCTGAGACGGGCAAGACGGCAGTCCGCAAGGTGAATATCGAGTCCGTGCATTATCAGATTGCCCGCGGCCTCATGATGCGGCTTGAGGAAGGGGACCTCGAAGATCCGGGTCTTGCAAATGCCTACCATATGACTCAGGAGGAATTCAAAGCACGCTATGAATACCTCTTTCAGTGATATGCCTGGAGCGAGAGACTAAAAACAGCATATAGATGAAAGGCGTGAGAATGCAGGTACGATGGGCATTCTCATGCCTTCTTTTTCTTTCCTGAAAGTTTTTTGTGGTTTTTTGGAAAAAGGGGGTTGACGTGGGCGTGAGAATAATCTATAATACTATCTTGTCAGCCGGTGCTGAGGCGAAAAGCCAAGGCCGAAGCGAGATAATCGCGGGATGGAGCAGTCGGTAGCTCGTCGGGCTCATAACCCGAAGGTCACAGGTTCAAGTCCTGTTCCCGCAACCAAATGACAAATTCCATTTCACTCATCGCGGGGTGGAGCAGTCGGTAGCTCGTCGGGCTCATAACCCGAAGGTCACAGGTTCAAGTCCTGTCCCCGCAACCAATGTTTGGAATGCTGATGTAGCTCAGTCGGCAGAGCGTATCCTTGGTAAGGATAAGGTCACCAGTTCAATCCTGGTCATCAGCTCCATATATATTGGCGGCATAGCTCAGCTGGCTAGAGCATGCGGTTCATACCCGCAGTGTCCGGAGTTCAAGTCTCTGTGCCGCCACCAAATGCAAAAAAGAGTCCCTTTCGAGGGGCTTTATTTTATGCCCTGGAAAATGCTGGAAATTCCCTGGAGAAATTCCTGCAGGTTGTCAAGGTTTTTTATTGACACGCTAGGGCTTCTATGCTAAATTATATTAGTGACGTCCGCAAGAGAGGGCGTCGAGAGTCCAAAGCGTAAGGGGTGTAAGAAGAGATGCGCAACAATATCACGTTGGAGTGCACGGAGTGCAAGAGCCGCAACTACCGTACCAACAAGAACAAGAAGAACAACCCGGATCGTCTGGAGTTCAATAAGTACTGCAAGTTCTGCAAGAAGCACACGGTCCACAAGGAAACGAAGTAATTTTGCAGTCAGGGCAGGGGATGTGAAAAACTAGTGAAGAAGTTCATAGACGAAGTAATCGCCGAGATGAAAAAGGTGTCCTGGTCCACTAAGAAGGAACTCGTCACTTATACAGGTGTCGTTGGCATCGCGGTTGCAGTGGTGTGTGCTCTTATTTGGATTTGCGATACGTTCTTCGCAAGATTGTTCCACATCATATTAAGGTAAGCTGGGTGAATTAAGCATGGCAGAAAAAGACGAGCTGGACCTGCACAAGGACAATCCTGGCAGGGCCTGGTATGTAATTCATACCTACTCCGGCTACGAGAACAAGGTAAAGGCCAACCTTGAGCGCCTTATCCACACCGCCGGCATGGAGAAGATGATCTTCAACGTGGTGGTGCCTGTGGAAGAAGAGGTAGAAATCAAGGAAAACGGCCAGAAGAAAGTCGTTCCGCATAAAGTCTTCCCTGGATACGTGCTGGTCGACATGATTGTCGATGAGCGCTCTTGGTATGTTGTGCGCAATACTACTGGTGTCACCGGCTTTGTCGGCTCTGAGAAGCACCCGATACCGCTTACTGATGCTGAGGCACAGCGTATCCTTAAGTCCACGGACGAGACGAAGGTCAAACCTGAACTCAATGTTGAGGTCGGGGATGTAGTTCGCATCAATTCGGGCGTCTTTGAAAACTATACTGGTACCATTACTTCTATAGATGAAGAAAAGTGCCGCTTGAAGGTTTTGGTTGAAGAGACCCCGATTGAACTCGATTACAAACAGGTTGAAGAAATCTGATTGCAATCGTAGATTATTTCCTTTTTGAGGAGGTGTTTTCAAGATGGCAAAGAAAGTTGCAAAGATTGTCAAGCTCCAGGTTATGGCTGGCAAGGCTAATCCGGCTCCTCCGGTAGGTCCGGCACTTGGTCAGGCAGGCGTTAACATCATGGGCTTTTGTAAGGAATTCAACGAGAGAACCAAGAATCAGGCTGGCCTGATTATCCCGGTCGAGATTACGGTTTTTGAGGATAGATCCTTCACGTTCATCACCAAGACTCCGCCGGCAGCAGTGCTCCTGAAGAAGGCTGCAGGCCTCCAGAAGGCATCCGGTGAGCCTAACAAGAACAAGGTCGCTAAGCTGCCCCGTGCTAAGGCACAGGAGATTGCTGAGAGCAAGATGAAAGACCTCAACGCTGCTGATATCGAGGCTGCTACCCGCATGATTGAGGGTACTGCTCGCAGCATGGGTATCGAGATCGTAGACTAATCTATGGTTTCGCCCCCACGTGGGAGGCACATACCGTTATTACCACGATGATAGGAGAATGTAAAATGGCTAAAGCTGGTAAGAAGTACCAGGACGCTTGCAAGCTCATCGAGGCTGGCAAGGTCTACACGGCTGCTGAGGCTATGGAGCTCGTTAAGAAGACGGCTACCGCTAAGTTCGATGAGACCATCGAGCTGCATGTTCGTCTTGGCGTTGACCCCAAGTATGCTGATCAGCAGGTCCGCGGCGCTATGGTTCTGCCCCATGGTACGGGCAAGAGCAAGCGCGTCCTCGTCTTTGCAAAAGGCGAGAAGGTCAAGGAGGCCGAAGAGGCTGGTGCAGATTTCGTTGGTTCCGATGAGATCGTGCAGAAGATCCAGGGCGGCTGGCTCGACTTTGATGTCGCTGTCGCTACTCCGGATATGATGGGCACCGTCGGCCGTCTTGGTAAGGTCCTGGGCCCCCGTGGCCTCATGCCTAACCCGAAGCTGGGTACGGTTACCATGGATCTTGCAAAGGCAATTTCCGAGATTAAAGCAGGTAAAGTCGAATACCGCACCGATAAGGCCGGTAACGTGCATTGCCCCATCGGCAAGGCATCTTTCGACGCTGAGAAGCTTCAGCAGAACTTCCAGGCCCTGATTGATACACTGAACCGCGCTAAGCCGGCTGCTGCTAAAGGCCAGTACATGCGTTCCATTACGGTGAGCGCTACCATGGGCCCTGGCGTGCCTGTTCAGCTCTAATTGGTTCAGCGAGGCTCCGGCCTCAGGGGCGCCTAACGGCACCCTGACAACTGTATATCGATGGCTGTAGACAGCAGGTTTGATTTATCATCTAACGGCTTTAAGCCGCCTGCCGAGGCCGGAGCACATGACTTTGAAAATCATACCTCCGGCTGGTGTCAGCCGGAGGTTTTTTACAGGCTTTAAAATTTACGAAAAGAGGAGGTGCAACCAAATAATGGCTGTAAATGCAAAGAAAGAGGCAATCGTAGCTGAGCTCAAGGAGCAGCTCACCACCGCTAAGGGTGTTGTGCTCACCGGCTACAAAGGCCTTACTGTTGCCCAGGATACTCAGCTCCGCCGTGAACTGCGCGAGGCTGGCGTGACTTATCATGTTGTGAAGAACACCATGCTCCGTTTCGCCGCTGAAGAAGCAGGCATCGAAGGCCTCAGCGAGCATCTCGAAGGCACCACTGCTTTCGCTTTCTCTGATGATGCCGTGGCTCCTGCCAAGGTTATCTGCGACTTCATCAAGAAGAACAAGCTTGAGGAGGCAGAGGTACTGACCGTGAAGGTCGGTATGGTCGAGGGCAAGGTCATCGACGCTAATGAGGTCAAGGCTCTGGCAGCCCTGCCCAGCCGCGAGGAACTCATTGCCAAGCTGCTTGGCAGCATGAACGCCCCGATTTCCAACACTGTTGGCGTGCTTCAGGGTGTTATCCGCAAGGCCGTCTATGTGCTTGAGGCTGTCCGTGCTCAGAAGGAGCAGGCATCTGCATAAGACGAAAATTGCATGACGAAGATAAATGCTTCGCCGTTGGCATCATTTGATGCCGTTTAATAAGAAAGTAAAAAAAGAAAGATTATGGAGGTATATTGAAATGACTAAAGAAGAAATCATGGAAGCCATTGAGGGCATGACTGTTCTGGAGCTGAGCGAGCTCGTTAAGGCTATGGAGGAGAAGTTCGGCGTTAGCGCTGCTGCTCCTGTTGCTGTTGCTGCTGCTGGTGCTGGCGCTGCTGCTGGTGCTGCTGAGGAGAAGAGCGAGTTCACCGTTGTTCTCGCTTCCGCTGGCGACAAGAAGATCAACGTTATCAAGGCTGTTCGTGAGGCTACTGGTCTCGGCCTGAAGGAAGCTAAGGCTCTCGTTGATGGCGCTCCTGCAAACGTGAAGGAGAACGTTGCCAAGGCTGAGGCTGAGGAGCTCAAGGCTAAGCTCGAAGAGGCTGGCGCTACTGTTGAGCTGAAGTAATTCAGTTTGACTGCATAAGCAAGTCATTCAAAAGCTGTGAGGAAGTGGATTTAAGTCCACGGCCTCACGGCTTTTTTTGACGGGTAAGCCTGCTTAGTTCAGTTTAGATGTCTAAGTTGAACTAAGCAGGCTATTTTTGTATTTGTATTTCAAGTTTGAGTAAGTTTTCCATTGTGGCTGGCTTCGTGGTACAATATAAGAAAAGTATTATGAAAGATTAGGGGACATGAGATTGCATACTATAGAATATAAGTATTGGTACACTATCATGGTGATACTGAGCAAATATGCTAGCAATATAGAGTGGGTCAAGCTATTTGGCTCTCGTGCCCGTGGTGATGCCAGGGCAAGCTCGGATATAGATTTGGCGGTAGCTGGTAGTGCAGATGTTATAACGAAGCTGGCCATTGACTTTGACGACAGCAAGCTGCCCTACACCTTTGACATCATCGACTATAAAAGGCAGTCCAATGAAAAATTGAAGCAGGCTATAGATACGGAAGGCAAGCTGATATATAGCAGTGAGGAAAGGACGAGTTTTATGAAGATATTGCAGATAGAAACGAAGCAGGCTGACTATCACCGTGCGCTGGAGCGTTTGCAGTCTGCTTTGCAGAAAGAGCCTGATGCTGATGAGATGTACCTCGATGCTACCATCCAGCGCTTTGAGTTTTGCTTTGAACTGGCTTGGAAACTTATGAAGGTTGTGCTTGATTATGAGGGCATCGAGGTCAGCAGCCCCCGCTCCAGCATCCGGGAGGGGTGGAAACAGGGGATGATAGCTGATGCAGAGACGTGGCTGGATATGCAGGAGAAGCGGAACTTGTCCACGCATACCTACAATGAGTCTACTGCATTGGAGGTCTATCGTCTGATAAAGGAAAGGTATGTGGCACTTTTAGTGGCGTGGGACGAGGAAGTTATGCGGAGGCTGTCGGAGGACAGGGAAAGCTGATTGAGCAAGTTGTATTTAACAATTCTTTCATTATTATATAATAGCACTGCAATTTTTTGTCATAAGGAAAATTCGCCCCTTGACAAAGGGGCGTCCTTATGATAGAGTTATTAACTACAGGAAATTGAATAGGGATAACTATGCGCAAGCGGAAAGGGACTGGAAGCAAGGTGTGAGATGTTTGATACCTTGTTTTTTTTTCTGATTCATTCTTTCCGTGTTTTCTTTGCGTTCTTTAGTGATTCTTATCTTTCAAGAAGTAATTTAGTGAAAATCAGGCTAAGGGGTGAAGGATTTAATGTTTAATCCTGTGCCGGTGGGCAAAAGAACCAGGTATAGCTACGCCAGAATCAAGGAAGTCATGGAAATGCCTCACCTGCTGGATATCCAGCGGGCGAGCTACAAGTGGTTCCTGGATGAGGGGCTGCAGGAAATCTTCCGTGATATCTCGCCAATTCAGGATTTTTCCGGAAATCTTGTCCTCTCCTTCGAAAGCTTTTCGATGGGAGAGCCGAAGTATGACCTCGATGAGTGCAAGGAGCGCGATGTAACGTGGGCAGCACCGTTGCGCGTCAACGTGCGCCTCATCAATCGTGAGACCGGTGAAATCAAGGAGCAGGAAGTATTTATGGGCGACTTCCCGCTGATGACGGACACGGGCACCTTTATCATCAACGGTGCTGAGCGTGTTATCGTCAGCCAGCTGGTTCGTTCTCCTGGTGCTTATTATGGTGAGGAGATTGATCCCACAGGCAAGAAGCTCTACAATGCAACCGTCATCCCTAACCGTGGCGCCTGGATAGAGCTGGAGACGGACACCAATGATATTGTGTCTGTCCGCATTGACCGTACCCGCAAGATGCCGGTGACCTATTTCATCCGTGCATTGGGGTTTGCCTCTGACCAGGAGATTCTTGACCTCTTTGGCAATGACCCCCGTATCGCTGCTACCATTGAGCGTGATGGTGAGGAAGTCAAGAGCCAGGGCAAGGCTGTAATCGAGATTTACAAGCGCCTGCGTCCCGGTGAGCCTGCTAACGAGGACAATGCACAGCAGTTGCTGGATTCTCTGTTCTTTGACCCCAAGCGCTATGACCTGGCTACTGTGGGCCGTTACAAGCTTACCAAGAAGCTGGGCTGGAAGCGCCGCATTCGTGGCCGTGTGTTGGCAGATCCTATCGTGGACCAGTCCACAGGTGAGATTGTCATTCCGGCCAAGGAAGTTGTAACTGAGGATATGCTGGATGCTGTCAGCGTTGAGCGTGAGCGTGAAATCTTCGGCGAGGGCAATATCATCGAGCTGTATCTCCTGAAGAAGGATGGTACCAAGATGAAGCTCCTGTGCTCCCCGACTCTGGAGATGCAGGAACGCACCATTACCCGCAATGACATCATGGCATCCATCAACTATCTGCTGAACCTGATGGATGATGTGGGTGCTACTGATGATATCGACCATTTGGGCAACCGCCGCGTCCGTGCAGTGGGTGAGCTGCTGCAGAACCAGTTCCGCATCGGTCTTTCCCGCATGGAGCGCGTGGTGCGTGAGCGCATGACCATCCAGGATGTGGATGTCATCACTCCCCAGGCCCTTATCAATATCCGTCCTGTGGTGGCTGCAGTGAAGGAGTTCTTTGGTTCCTCCCAGCTGTCCCAGTTCATGGATCAGCACAACCCGCTGTCTGAGCTTACCCATAAGCGCCGTCTTTCTGCCCTGGGCCCTGGCGGTCTTTCCCGTGAGCGCGCAGGTTTCGAGGTGCGCGACGTTCATAACTCCCATTACGGCCGTATGTGCCCTGTTGAGTCCCCTGAAGGACCGAACATCGGTCTGATTGGTTCTCTGGCTACTTACGCTCGTGTGAACCAGTTTGGCTTCATGGAGACTCCCTATCGCCGTGTGGATAAGGAGAACCACCGCGTCACTGATGATGTGCGTTATCTCACCGCCGACGAGGAGGATGAGCTGGTTATTGCTCAGGCCAACGAGCCCTTGGATGATAACGAGTGGTTCGTCAATGAGCGCGTTACTGCCCGCTTCAACGAAGAAACCGGCCTTCATGGCCGTGATACCGTAGACTACATGGACGTAAGCCCCCGTCAGGTGTTCTCCATTGCTACGGCTATGATTCCCTTCCTGGAAAACGATGACGCCAACCGTGCCCTGATGGGTGCGAACATGCAGCGTCAGGCTGTGCCTCTTCTCCGCACCCAGGCGCCTTTGGTAGGCACCGGTATGGAGTACAAGGCAGCCTGCGACTCCGGCGTTATGATTCTGGCCAAGCGTGCCGGCGTGGTTGAGGAAGTTTCCGCTGACCACATCGTCATCCGCACTGAGTCCGGTGACCTTGACCACTATAAACTGCAGAAGTTCCTGCGTTCCAACCAGGGCACCTGCATCAATCAGCTGCCTATCGTCTACAAGGGCGATAAGGTCTTCGAGAAGCAGCCCATCGCTGATGGTCCTGCTACTGACCATGGTGAGCTGGCCCTGGGCTACAACATCATCGTTGCTTACATGCCTTGGGAAGGCTACAACTACGAGGATGCTATCCTCCTTTCCGAAAATCTCGTAAAGCGCGACCTCTACACCTCCATCCATATTGAGGAGTATGAGTGCGATGCCCGTGATACCAAGCTTGGACCTGAGGAAATCACTCGCGACATCCCCAACGTGGCTGAGGAAGCCCTGAAGGATTTGGATGAAGAGGGTATCATTTCTATCGGTGCTGACGTGCGCCCCGGCGATATTCTGGTGGGCAAGGTCACTCCCAAGGGAGAGACTGAGCTGACTGCTGAGGAGCGCCTGCTGCGTGCCATCTTCGGTGAGAAGGCTCGTGAGGTCCGTGATACTTCCCTGCGTGTTCCCCATGGTGAGGCAGGCAAGATTGTGGACGTGAAGGTCTTCAGCCGTGAGAACAATGACGAGCTGCCCCCTGGCGTGAATCGTCTGGTCCGTGTCTACATCGCCCAGAAGCGTAAGATTTCCGTGGGTGATAAGATGTCCGGCCGTCACGGCAACAAGGGTGTCGTGTCCCGTATCATGCGCCAGGAGGATATGCCCTTCCTGCCGGATGGTACTCCCGTTGATATCATGTTGAACCCCCTGGGCGTGCCTTCCCGTATGAACATCGGGCAGGTGCTGGAGACCCATCTGGGTATGGCTTGCCGTAATCTGGGCATCCAGATCAAGCAGGGCGATCCCACGGTAGAGAGCCGTCTCCGTGCTGCAGGCTACGACTTTGATAAGAATGGCATGCCCATTCCTGATGTGGCAGGCGTCCACATTGCTACTCCGGTCTTTGACGGTGCAGGCGAGGATGAAGTTTTTGGTACCATCAAGGCCTCCGGCCTGCCTGAGGACGGCAAGACTATCCTCTATGATGGCCGTACCGGTGAGCCCTTTGAGAACCGTGTTACCGTTGGCTGCGTGTACATGCTGAAGCTGCATCATCTGGTTGATGATAAGATTCATGCCCGTTCCACCGGCCCGTATTCCCTGGTTACCCAGCAGCCCTTGGGCGGTAAGGCCCAGTTCGGTGGCCAGCGCTTCGGTGAGATGGAGGTTTGGGCACTGGAGGCTTATGGCGCCGCTTACACCCTTCAGGAAATCCTTACCGTGAAGTCCGATGACGTGGTGGGCCGTGTGAAGGCATACGAGTCCATCGTCAAGGGTGAGAACATCCCTGAGTCTGGTGTGCCTGAGTCCTTCAAGGTGCTTATCAAGGAGCTTCAGTCCATCGGTCTCGATATCAAGGTCCTCAACGAGGATGCCAAGGAAATAGAGATTACCGATGACGATGAAGAAGATATCAATGAGACCGCCAAGAAGCTGGATCTCGATGTGACGGGGGTTGACCCCAATAAGGATGGTGCGCCCGTACCCAGTGCAGGTGCAGATTCCTATGATGAAGGTGCTGCTTCGGACGATGAACAGGTAGAAGTGGAAGAATCCCCTGAAGGCATCATTGCCGATATTGGCAATATGGCTGACGAGGATATGATGGATGGCGAGGAATAAGAAGGGAGTGTCATCTCTTTGCTGGATGTAAATAGTTTTGATTCGATGCGCATTGGCCTTGCCTCCCCGGACAAGATTCGTGAGTGGTCCCACGGTGAGGTCAAGAAGCCGGAGACCATCAACTACCGTACGCTCAAACCAGAGCGGGATGGTTTGTTCTGCGAACGCATCTTTGGACCTACCCGTGACTGGGAGTGCCATTGCGGCAAGTACAAGCGCATCCGTTACAAGGGCATTGTCTGCGACCGTTGCGGTGTTGAAGTAACCCGTGCTAAGGTACGCCGTGAGCGCATGGGTCATATTGAGCTGGCTGCCCCTGTATCCCATATCTGGTATTTCAAGGGTATTCCCAGCCGTATGGGCCTGATTCTGGACATTTCTCCGACGCAGGGGAGACGGAGCTGGCCAAAAAGAGCCTCCTCTCCGAAAAGGAATACCACGATGCCCTGGACAAGTACGGCCCCACCTTCCGGGTGGGCATGGGGGCCGAGGCCATCAAGGAGCTTCTGGAGGAGCTTGACCTGGAGAAGATGAGCGTGCAGCTCCGCAAGGAAGTGCGCACCACCTCCGGCCAGAAGAAAATCCGTGCCATCCGCAGGCTGGAAGTTGTTGAGGCTTTCCGCAAGTCCGGCAACAAGCCCAGCTGGATGATTCTTGATGTGGTGCCGGTCATTCCTCCCGAGCTGCGCCCTATGGTGCAGCTGGACGGCGGCCGTTTCGCCACCTCTGACCTGAACGACCTTTATCGCCGCGTCATCAACCGTAACAACCGCCTGAAGCGTCTGCTGGATCTCGGCGCTCCGGACATCATTGTCCGCAATGAGAAGCGCATGCTCCAGGAGGCAGTGGACGCCCTGATTGACAATGGCCGCCGTGGCCGTCCTGTCACCGGGCCTGGCAACCGTCCCCTGAAGTCCCTTTCCGATATGCTGAAAGGCAAGCAGGGCCGTTTCCGCCAGAACCTCTTGGGTAAGCGCGTTGACTATTCCGGCCGTTCCGTTATTGTGGTAGGCCCGGAGCTGAAGCTCCACCAGTGCGGTCTGCCCAAAGAGATGGCCCTGGAGCTCTTCAAGCCCTTCGTTATGAAGAAGCTGGTGGCTTCCGGCTCCGCACACAACATTAAATCTGCCAAGCGCATGGTGGAGAGGGCTCGTCCTGAGGTTTGGGATGTGCTGGAGGATGTTATCAAAGAGCATCCCGTGCTCCTGAACCGTGCACCGACCCTGCATCGTCTGGGTATCCAGGCTTTCGAGCCGGTTCTCACCGAGGGCCGTGCCCTGAAGCTCCATCCCTTGGCTTGTACGGCATACAACGCTGACTTCGACGGTGACCAGATGGCTATTCATCTGCCCCTGTCCGCCGAGGCTCAGACTGAGGCCCGCATCCTGATGCTGGCTGCCAACCATATTCTTGCCCCGAAGGACGGCAAGCCTATCATCGTTCCTACCCAGGACATGGTGCTGGGCTGTTACTACCTGACCATCCTGCGCAAGGGTGCCAAGGGCGAGGGCAAGGTGGTCACCGGCATCGCCGAGGCACTGCTTGCCTATCAGCAGCATGAGCTGGACCTGCAGGCCGAGATTCTGGCCCGCATTGGTGACAAGGGCCTGGTCAAGACATCCCTGGGCCGCATGATTTTCAACGAAATACTGCCTGAGGAGCTGCGCCAGTATCATCAGGATAAGGAAAGCGGCCAGTGGATTTTGGGCGAGGCCATGAAGAAAAAGCAGCTGGGCAAGCTGGTTGCAAGCTGCTTCAACCACTTCGGTGCCACCAAGACCGCTGAAGTCATTGACAACGTGAAGAACCTTGGCTACCATTACGCTTGCGTGGCTGGTATGACCGTGGCTATTTCCGACGTTATCGTGCCGCCCCAGAAGAAGACCTTGATTTCCGACACCCAGAAGGTGGTCAACAAGGTTGAGCGCCAGTTTGCCCGCGGTCTTATCACCGAGGATGAGCGTTACCGCAAGGTGGTGCAGCTCTGGAGTGATACCACTGATGCTGTGGCAGATGCCATGATGGAAAACATGGACGCCTTCAACCCCATCTTCATGATGGCTGACTCCGGCGCCCGTGGTAACAAGCAGCAGATGCGTCAGCTGGCAGGTATGCGCGGCTTGATGGCTGATCCTTCCGGTAAGATTATCGACTTGCCTATCACGGCTAACTTCCGCGAAGGCCTGTCCGTTTCCGATTACTTCATTTCCTCCCACGGCGCCCGCAAGGGTCTGGCAGATACCGCACTGCGTACCGCAGACTCCGGTTACCTGACCCGTCGTCTGGTTGACGTGGCACAGGATGTTATCGTTCGTGAGGAAGACTGCGACGTGTCTACCCTGAACCTGGTTCAGGCGCGCGCACGTCTTGCTGAGTCCACCTTCGATGCTCTGGAAATCCTCAACGACAGCCTTATGGGCCGTCTCCTGGGGGCTGATGTGCTTGACCCCGAGACTAAGGAAGTTCTGCTGAAGCGCGACACCATTCTCAGCGAGGAAGAGCTCACCCTGATTGGTGAGAAGGAAATCCGCGAGATTATGGTACGCGGTTCTTCCCTGGCTTCCGAGGCTGCCATCAGCAACGCCATGATTACCGAGCCCATCACCTTGGGCGAGCCTGATGAGGCTGCCCGCACGAAGGCTCGTGAGACCATGCTCCATGAGATGAACGGCAAGGAAATCACCCGTGATGTGCTGGCTCTGGACGGCAGTGTAGTGCTGCCCGCCGGCGAGCACCTCACCGAGGAGACTTTCAACACCATCATGTCCTCTGATGCCAAGGAGCTTCATGTCCGCGATAACAACGTCCGCGGCATTGAGGTTGAGGCCATCATGGAGGGTGACGGTGTTATCGAGTCCCTGGCTGAGCGTATTGTGGGCCGTGTGCTGGCAGAGAATATCGACGACCCTGAGACTGGCGAGCGCATTGCTTCCGTCAATGAGAGCGTGGACGAAGACCTGGCCAAGCGCATTGAGAAGGTCAGGAGGACCGTCTCCATCCGCAGCGTGCTGACCTGTAAGTCTCAGTTCGGCGTCTGCAAGAAGTGTTACGGCCGTGACCTGGCTAACCAGAGTGAAGTCGAAATCGGCGAGGCTGTTGGTATCATCGCAGCCCAGTCCATCGGCGAGCCTGGTACCCAGCTGACCATGCGTACCTTCCACTCCGGCGGTGTGGCCGGTGACGATATCACCCAGGGTCTTCCCCGTGTCGAGGAGCTCTTCGAGGCACGTAAGCCTAAGCACCATGCCATCATTGCCGAAATCGAGGGCGATGCCCAGGTGGAGGACAACGGCAAGGGGATGCGCAAGGTTACTATCGTGCCCGCCGAGGGCGAGTCTCGTGAGTATGCTGTGCCCTATGGCGCCCGTATGGCAGCCAAGCAGGGCATGCACCTGAAGCCCGGTGACAAGATTACCGAGGGTTCCGTGAATCCCCATGACATCCTGCGTGTCTGCGGCCTTCAGGCCACCCAGCGCTATCTGGTGTACGAAGTGCAGAAAGTGTACAAGTCCCAGGGTGTTGAGATTAACGACAAGCACATCGAGGTCATGGTGCGCCAGATGCTCCATAAGGTCAAGATTGAGGAGTCCGGCACTACGGACTTCCTGCCCGGCGAATATATCGACATCAATTCCTTCGAGGCAGCCAACACCAAGGCTATCGAGGAAAGCGGCGAGCCCGCTGTGGCTAAGCCCATCCTGCTCGGTATTACCAAGGCATCTTTGGCTACGGATTCCTTCCTGTCTGCAGCTTCCTTCCAGGAGACCACCCGTGTTCTCACGGATGCTGCTATCAAGGGCAAGGTTGATCCCCTTATTGGCCTCAAGGAGAATGTCATCATCGGCAAGCTCATTCCTGCCGGTACCGGCATGAGCCGCTATCGCGGCCTGAAGGTCGTAGACAACGACCCGAAGCCGGTGGAAACTGCTGAGGAGCCCACTGAGACTACTACAGCCTGATTGCTGAAATAAAATATGATTGTCCCACAGAGAGTGAGTTGCTCTCTGTGGGACATTTTTTTATTTAAGCAGGAGCAGATAAATATTTATTTTGCAGGCAGGGATTTTAGACTTGGATAGCGAAATGTATCTGAAAATATTGTTGAGAGTACCTAGAAGTTTAGTTTGAAGCAGTTGCAAATTCATAGAGAAGTAGGTGAGCCCTTGTGGAGAAAGTCAAAGTAATGGTTGTCGATGATTCCAAGGTCAGTCGAGCCATGCTGGAGAGGACATTATCCAAGACTAACTTTGAGGTTGTAGCCATGGCCAAGGATGCTGCCGAGGCGGTCAAGATGTATGAGGAGCATAGCCCGGCTGTTGTCACCATGGACATGAACCTGCCTGATGCTGACGGTATCGAGTGTACCCGTCGCATCCGCGCGATGGATCCCGAGGCAAAGATTGTTATGATTAGTGCCATGAAGGATGCCAGCCTGGTGGCCAGGGGACGCGAAGAGGGCATCAGCGCTTTCCTGCAGAAGCCTGTCAGTCCCAATGAGCTGCTTGATACCCTGATGATTCTCTGCCAGAACAAGGCAGGAAAAGTGGCCGTCCTTAGGGAGTCTTATGCCAAGCCGTTTCTGCGGGCGTTGCAGCAGGGGATTTTTACCCTGCTGGGCGTTCATAGCGATGAGGTCGAGCTGGGCCTTGATGAACGCAGATTCCTTGAGGTATCTGGTGTGGCAGTCATCATCGGCTTGACGGGGACTCCAACTGGCAGGGCTATCGTCTATATGGAGACGGAGACCATGAGAAATTTCGCCAAGATTATGCTTGACGAAGAAGGTGCGGAAAGTGTTGGCGATGAAGAAGCCAGCGAGTCGGTGGAGGAAGCGGCCAATATCATTGTGGGCAGGGGCGTTTCCAATATCAATGATGTGTTCAAGGACAAAGAAATGCGCATTACGCCGCCCGGCACCATTACGGGCAGGAATATACGCATTGCCAGTCCGAAGCTAACGACCTTCCGTGTTGTTGCCAAGACCCGTATTGGCAATATCAAGATGAATATTGGCTTTGCGGAAGGAGAATGATAGTATGGACGCGAAATTAGTAAATCCTTTCGTTGATGCATTCACCACAGTTATGCCTCAGATTGGTTTCCCGGAGCCCAAAAGGGCCAAACTCTACGTTCGTGACCAGAATGCAGTTGGCTTGGGAGTATCTGTGGTGGTGGGCTTCACCAAGCAGATTCGTGGCAATATAGTTTATAACATGGAAGAGGAGACGGCCAAGTTCATCGCCTCCACCATGATGATGGGCATGCCCGTAGCAGAATTTGATGCTATGGCCCAGAGCGCTATCTCTGAAATGAGCAATATGCTGACGGCCAATGCCGCTACCAATCTTACAGGCATGGGCTTTGAAGTGGATATTTCCACGCCCTCCCTGTCCATAGGCAAGGATTTCCAGGTGAAAATCAGTGATTCCCAGTATCTGACTGTGGAGATGGATTTAAGCGGGCACATAGTAGAACTTGATATAGCTGTGGACCAGAACTAAGAGTGAAAAAGCTCTCCTCCGTATAGGGCCTGAGGGGCTCCAGGGGGAGAGCTTTTCTTGTCTTAGAAAATTTTTTCAAAAAAAGTGCAGAAAATGTCAATTTAGTTGTTGACATGGGAAAGATAGGAGTGCTATAATACTTCATGTCGTCGGGGCGTAGCGCAGTTTGGTAGCGCGCTTCCTTGGGGTGGAAGAGGCCGTGGGTTCAAATCCCGCCGCTCCGACCATTTTGAAATCAGACCTTGCAGATGTTTTCTGCAAGGTTTTTTTGTTATATGTAATTAATTATTATCTTTGATATGTTTGCAGCAGGGGACAAAAGAAGTGGAAGAGTCTAAAAATTATTGACATTCTCTTCAATCTCTGTTAACATAGTTACAACAGATAAGAGCTGTGCTGACCGGGAATGGTAATGCTAGCCGAAGGGAAGCGGGCTCTTGCCGTGGATTGATAGCTTGAGCGCAAAGGAGGGACGTCCGATGGGCCCGTAAGTAGCGATCCCTATGGCAGAGATGAGAAGAAAAAATAGCATAATGGAAGACTGGCAGCCGGGCAGGTGGACGCACCCGTCAGAGGCTGCCGGTTTTCGTGTGCAGTGGGAGAAGTCTTGCCAAGGCGGGCCCTTTGCAGGTAAAATAAAATAGTCAGATAAAACAATAGGAGGTAGTTTAATGGGAAGAGCGATGATTATCGGCTGTGGCGGCGTGGCAAGTGTGGCCATTCATAAGTGCTGCCAGAATTCTGAGGCCTTTGAGGAAATCATGATTGCTTCACGCACCAAGAGCAAGTGCGATGCCCTGGCGGAGAAGCTGGCTGGGGGAAAGACGAAAATTCAGACCGCCCAGGTGGATGCTGACAACGTGGAAGAGCTGACGGCCCTTATCAAGAAGTTCCAGCCGGATGTGGTGCTGAACCTGGCCCTGCCTTATCAGGACCTGCACATCATGGATGCCTGCCTGGCTGCAGGGGTTCACTATGTGGATACGGCCAACTATGAGCCCGAGGACACGGCCAAGTTTGAGTACAAATGGCAGTGGGCCTATCGTGAGAAGTTCAAGGAAGCAGGCCTTACAGCTCTCCTTGGCTCCGGCTTTGACCCTGGTGTGACGGGAGTTTTCTCTGCTTATGCCCTGAAGCATCATTTTGATGAGATTAACTACATCGACATTTTGGACTGCAACGCCGGTGATCATGGCTATCCCTTTGCTACCAACTTCAATCCTGAGATAAACATCCGCGAGGTATCTGCCAAGGGCAGCTACTGGGAGGAGGGCAAGTGGATTGAGACAGAGCCCATGGAAATCAAGCGGGTCTACAACTTCCCGGAAGTGGGACCAAAGGATATGTATCTGCTGCACCATGAGGAACTTGAATCTTTGGGACTGAACATTCCCGGCATCAAGCGCATCCGCTTCTTCATGACCTTTGGCCAGAGCTATTTGACCCACTTGAAGTGTCTGGAGAATGTGGGCATGACCTCCATTGAGCCCATTGAGTACAACGGCCAGCAGATAGTTCCTCTGCAGTTCCTGAAAGCTGTGTTGCCGGATCCCGCAAGCCTGGGCCCCCGTACTGTGGGCAAGACAAACATCGGCTGCATCTTCCGGGGCAAGAAGGACGGCAAGGACAAGACTTACTATCTATACAACGTCTGCGACCATCAGGAATGCTATAAGGAAGTAGGCTCTCAGGCCATTTCCTACACCACTGGCGTGCCTGCCATGATTGGCGCCATGCTCATCATGAACGGCACCTGGAAAGGCCCCGGCGTCTTCAACATCGAGGAATTTGACCCGGATCCCTTTATGGAGGCTCTCAATAAGTGGGGCCTGCCCTGGCAGGAAAGCTTCAATCCGGAGCTGGTTGACTGATGGAGGCCATGAGGCCGGAATGGCTCCAGGTGCCCACTCCCAGCTATGTGATAGATGAGAGGCTGCTGCGCCGTAATCTGGAGATACTTGAGGGTCTATGCAGGGAAACCGGTGTACATATCCTGCTGGCCCAGAAATGCTTTTCCATGTACCATTTCTATCCCCTGATAGGCAGGTACCTTTCCGGTACCACTGCCAGCGGTCTTTATGAGGCCAGGCTGGGGCAGGAGGAAATGGGGAAGGAGAACCATGTGTTCTCTCCTGCCTATAAAGAGGCAGAAATGGCAGAGCTGGTCAAAATCTGTGACCATCTTTCCTTTAACTCCCTGGCCCAGTGGCGAAAGTTTGGGAAAATGGCTATGGGGGCGGGGGTGTCCTGCGGCCTGCGCATAAACCCGGAGCACTCTACCCAGGACGAGCCCATCTATGACCCCTGTGCCCCCGGCTCCCGCCTGGGCGCGAGGCTCTCTGAGCTGCAGGGTCATGAGGAGGAGCTGGCAGGCCTGGAGGGCCTGCACTTCCATACCCTCTGCGAGCAGGGGGCGGAGCCTCTTTATGAAACCTTACAGGCAGTGGAGGAAAAATTCGGCTGGCTTCTTTCCCAGGTCAAATGGGTGAACCTGGGGGGCGGCCATCACATTACCAAAGAGGGCTATAATCTGGAGCTGCTGAAAAAATGCATACGCCATCTGCAGGAGGCATACGGTGTGGTTGTTTACCTGGAGCCTGGCGAAGCTGTGGCCCTTAATGCGGGCTTTCTGGTGTCAGAGGTGCTGGAGGTGCAGCCTTTGCAGCCGGATGGTGTGCAGAATATTATTTTGGACACTTCGGCAGCCTGCCACATGCCCGATGTGCTGGAGATGCCCTACCGGCCCCCGGTGCTGGGCAGCGGTCTGCCCCGGGAGAAGGCTTATACCTACCGCTTTGGCGGCCCCACCTGCCTGGCAGGGGACATCATAGGGGAGTATTCCTTTGATGCTCCGCTGAAGGAAGGCAGCAGGGTGGTCTTTGGGGACATGGCTATTTACTCCATGGTGAAGAACAACACCTTCAATGGCATGCCCCTGCCTGCCATTGTGGCAGTAAAGGAGTCGGGGGAGTGGGAGACAGTCCGTTCTTTCGGCTACGATGATTTTAAGATGAGATTGTGATTTAGGGGGACACTGGTTTGACTGGTGTCCCTTTTGTATTTGTTGGGGAAGGATGACCCTTGCTTGGAATTATTTTCAAGCATTTTATTCTTAAAATGTAATCTTGTAAACCATATTTTAACCTTCCGATTGACATGTGTCATACCCTATGTTAAGCTTTTAAAAATATATTTTCCAAGTGCTAAAGAAAGAAGGGGTTACGTTGGCATTCTATTTCAAGGAACCATCACATACGTTCGGGGAGTACCTTTTGGTACCGGGCTATTCTTCTGAGCAGTGTATCCCGGCGAATGTGTCGCTCCGCACGCCGCTGGTGAAGTTCAGGAAGGGCGAGGAACCCAAGCTCTCCATGAACATCCCCATGACGTCTGCCATCATGCAGTCCGTTTCCAATGATACCATGGCTATCGCCCTGGCCAAGGAGGGCGGCATTTCCTTTATCTATGGTTCCCAGACCATTGAGGAAGAGGCAGCCATGGTGGCCCGGGTCAAGAGCTACAAATCCGGTTTTGTAAGCTCCGACTCCAATATCAAAACCACCACTACTTGCTGACAGTCCATCTGTATCAAGAACATCCTTAATAGAAATGGTCATACGCTCCGTAATAAAGAAGGTGATCTCGTCATCACCAGCCGTGACTATCGCATTTCCCGCATGAGTCTGGACACCCAGGCTGGCACTTTTATGACCCCCTTCGAAAAACTCATTTGTGCCGATGCAGACACTACCACCCTCTCCCAGGCCAACGACCTTATCTGGGAGCACAAGCTGAATATGCTGCCCCTGGTGGACAAGCAGCAGCGTCTGCGCTACATGGTGTTCCGTAAGGATTATACTGACAGCAAGGAAAACAAGTTCGAGCTTTTGGACAAGGGCAAGCGCTACATTGTAGGTGCCGGCATCAACACCCGCGACTATGCTGAGCGTGTGCCTGCTCTCTTGAAGGCAGGTGCAGACGTCCTCTGTATCGACTCCTCCGAGGGCTTCTCCGAGTGGCAGCGCATCACCCTGAAGTACATCCATGAGAACTTCGGTGAGGATGTGAAGGTGGGCGCCGGCAACGTAGTTGATGCTGACGGTTTCCGCTTCCTGGCTGAGGCCGGGGCTGATTTCATCAAGGTCGGTATCGGCGGCGGTTCCATCTGCATCACCCGTGAGACTAAGGGCATTGGCCGCGGCCAGGCTACGGCTCTCATCGACGTTTGCAAGGCACGCGACGAGTACTATGAGGAGACTGGCATCTATATCCCTGTCTGCTCCGATGGCGGTATCGTCCATGACTACCACATGACCCTGGCTTTGGCCATGGGCGCTGACTTCCTGATGCTGGGCCGTTACTTCTCCCGCTTTGACGAGAGCCCCACGGCCAAGATTAAGCTCAATGGCAACTACTACAAGGAGTATTGGGGCGAAGGCTCCAACCGCGCCCGCAACTGGCAGCGTTACGATTTGGGTGGCGCCAAGAAGCTTTCCTTTGAGGAGGGCGTGGATTCCTACGTTCCCTATGCAGGCACTTTGAAGGACAATGTCATGACCACCACGGCCAAGATTCGTTCCACCATGTGCAACTGCGGCGCCCTCTCCCTGCCTGAGTTCCGTGACAAGGCTCGTCTGACCCTGGTTTCCGCTACCTCCATCGTGGAGGGCGGCGCCCATGACGTCATCAAGCGCGACCAGCTGGGACGCGACTAAAAGCATACTGATTTTTGCAAGAGCACCTGCGGGTGCTCTTTTCTTTCATTAGAATTTCAAGTTTGATGGCTGTCAATAGTTTATAATATATGGTGTTGAACGAAATCTATGTAAAATTTATGATATATGCCGCATAAGGGAATTGACTACTGGGAGGCTGGTAAAATGCGGGTTTTATTGGCAGAGGATGACAAGCGTTTAGGCAAGCTGATTCAGTACATGCTGGAACAGAACAATATACAGGTGGAATGGATAACCAATGGCAGCGATATCTATGAGTATGCCATGTATGCGGACTATGATATTTTGGTGCTTGATTGGATGATGCCCGGGGAAAGCGGCGTGGATGCCTGTGCACGGCTGAGAAAGGATGGCTATGAGCGGGCCATCCTGATGCTCACCGCTCGGGATTCTGTGGAGGATCGGGTGACGGGCTTGGATGCCGGGGCAGATGATTACCTGGTGAAGCCCTTCGAGTTTGCCGAGCTTTTGGCCCGCCTTCGGGCTTTGGGACGCCGCAGCACCCAGAAGATACAGCAGGATGTGGTGGAGGTGGGAGCCTTTACCTTGAACCGTACTGCCAAGGTGCTGAAGAAAAAGGATCAGGTCATCCAGCTTTCCCCCAGGGAGTTCCAGATTTTCGACCTGCTGGCCCAGAATATTGGCATTGTGGTGCCCAGGGATATTATCCTGGACCGCATTTGGGGACTGGAATCAGATGTGAGCTCCAACAACATTGACTCTTACATGAAAATCCTGCGCAAGAAGCTGGATATCGGTGACGGCCAGTCTGTCATCAAGACTGTGCGCGGGGTAGGATATAAGCTGGAGGCTGGTGCCTGATGGCCATAGCGGAGAATCTTTTTGGGCGCAGCCGCCAGCGTCTGACCATGCTTTATTCCCTGGTTATGATAGTCTTTTTGGTGCTGATACTCTTTGTGATGCACCGTTCCATGGAATGGTCCATTACCTCTGAGCAGGCCAGGGAGCTCCTTGATACCGCGGAAAATGTCAGCGATGCCCAGAACTACATGAACCAGCATCCTGAACTGGTGATAGATGACAGCGTGGTGTACAAGAGCACCAATGACAGGCTGTTTTTCTATGTCTTTGACGGAGATGGCAGGCTGTTGAATTTTTCCAGGGCCTCCTTCAGGATTGAGCCCTTTATACTGGATGTCATGCAGGATTGGAACCTGCCTGAGGGAGAAGTTTCCGTCTATACCAAGTCAGGGGAGAATGGCCATGTCAGCAAGATTATGATGACGGCCAAGCATGTGTCAGGAACCTGGAACGGTGCCAGAACCGGCCAGACCGTATATGTGGGCAAGGATGTTACCGCCATGTATAACGGCATGGAAAAGTCCACCTATGCCCTGGCTATTGTGGGAGTGGTGGCCTTGCTCATCGCCACCGCCGTGGGACATATCCTCTCAGGCAAGGCCATGGTTCCCTTGAAGGCGGCCTATGAAAAGCAGCGGCAGTTTGCTGCAGATGCTTCCCATGAGCTGCGCACTCCCTTGGCTGTGGTTATGGCCTCGGCGGAGCTCCTGCAGAATGATCCCAGCATCCAATCGCCTTTTTTGAAACAGGTCATTGAGGATGTGCGGGATGAGGTCAAGAAGATGACCAAGCTGGTCAGCGACCTCTTGGTGGTGGCCCGCAGCGACAACAAGGCGCTGAAGCTGAAGCTGCAGAAATTTGACTTGTCAGGTCTCTTGGAGCAGACTTCCAGGCTTATGCAGCCCCTGGCCGACCAGAAGCATATCACCCTTAATACCTATAATCTGGAAAAGACGGAAATCCAGGCAGACGAGCAAAAAATCCGCCAGCTGATTCTGATTTTGGTGGACAATGCCGTAAAGTACACCCAGGAGGAAGGAACCGTGACCGTGTCCCTGCTGAAGGCAGAAAGGGGACGGGTGAAATTTGCTGTGGCGGACACAGGTATTGGCATTGCCCCTGAGGATCAGGAAAAGATTTTTGACCGGTTTTACCGGGTGGACAAAGCCCGCTCCAGGGAAATGGGCGGCAATGGCTTGGGCCTTGCTATAGCCCAGGAGATAGTGAACCTGCACAAGGGCAGCATTCGCATCGAAAGCGCATTGGGCAAGGGTACTACCTTTATAGTGGAGTTGAGGACCCGCCTTACGGTCAAGGGCTGGGCCGGCCTTTCCCGGCAGGAAGAAAAACCTGCGGAAGGCTAGAGAAGTGGGAGGTGTTTTTCTTGAAGCATGGCGGTTTTGAGGAGCGTCTGGATGGCATTCTGACCAGGGCAGCCCTGCGCCTTCAAGAGCGCATGCGCCTGGCTTATTTCCGCGGGGAGCTGATAGATTACCTGGGAAAGCTGGGGCTTAAGGAAGAAATAGACGAAGCCATCCTGGAGAGGGAAAGTCTTTTGGAACTTCAGGATGAGGCAGTGCTGGTGCTGGCCAGGAAAATCCGCTATGCCAGAAAGCAGGGCTACCTGAAGGACTACCTGAAGCAGGTCAATATGCTGGAAATCCTCTATTTGGAAAAGGAAAAGCAGGCTGCTGGCAAAGGTAGTCTGAAGCCAGTGCCCAAGATGCACATGGTGGCAAAGGAAAACCGTGACTCTGCCCAGATAGCAGTGGACAGGGAAATGCGTTTGCAAAGATTTAAGCTGATAAAATGAGTAAGGCTGGCCCGGTCTATGGCCGGCCTATATAGCTGCCTATAGCAAAACCTCCCTTGGCGTCAGCCAAAGGGAGGTTTTGTTTATTCTTCCATATCCTGTTTTTCTGTAATCAGTATTTTGTCAATTCTGGCCCTGTCCATTTTCAGCACTTCCAGAGTATAAGTACGCCAGTCTTTCTTTTCTCCCGGTTTGGGGATATAACCGAAATAGGAGGTAAGGAAGCCGCCCATGGTCTGGTAGTGGTCATGGTCCTCGTCGGGGAGCTCCTCTATGTTGAAGCGCTCCTTGAAGTCATCTATGGAGTAGAGACCGTCCACCAGCCAGGAATGGTCATCCCGGGCCGAGATTTGGGGAAGGTCAGGCTCCCCGGTGGCAATGGTGTCGCCGATGATTTCCTCCAGAATATCCGTCAGGGTGACGAAGCCTATGACACCGCCGTACTCGTCCAGCACCATGGCTTCGTGTATGTCGTTGTCCTTCATCTTTTCCAGAACCCGGAAGGTCTCCATGGAGCGGGGGACGAAAATGGGCTTGTGTATATATTGGGCCAAATCCAGAGGTTTCCTGGACAAGGTGGCATCCAGAAGCTCCTTGGCATAGAGCACGCCGCAGAAATCATCCAGGCTGTCACGCCCCACAGGAAACACATTCTGGGCAGTTTCCCTGATGAGGCGCAGGTTATGCTTCAGGGGGTCGGCCAAATCCAGCCATAGCATCTGGGGCCTGGGGGTCATGAGGGCGTAGATGGTCTGGTCGCTCATGTGGAAGATGTTGTCCACCATGGCCTGTTCTGTCTTTTCAAAGGTTCCTTCTTCTGTGCCTTGCTCGATAAGGTCCTTGACCTCGTCCTCAGTGACGCTTTCCTGTTCCTGGGGATTGACACCGCTTAGCAGCAGCAGCAGTCTGGCAATGCCGCTTATAAACATGAGCCAGGGGGCAGAGAGGCGGGAGAGCCATCTGATGGACACAGGGGTATAGCTTCCTTCTGATTCTTCGCTGAGCCTGGCGGGCAGGATGTTGCGAATGGTCAGAGTAAGGCAGGAGACCATGAAAAACAGCAGAAGGATTGCCAGCAGTACACTTGTTATGGCAAGCCAGGTACACGGGGCAGGGTTATCCAAAATATACACATCCTTAATAAATGATTGTAGATAAAACCGCCCTAGTGTGCAGCATATTGGTTTTGACCAATAGTTTCGTTTCTAGGGCGGCTATAGTTAATTGGCTTTGTTTCTATGGGCCAAAATGCGTATGACTTTGGCACCGGTGTTGTGAATCTTTCTAAGGGGGGCCACATGGGTTTTGACCTTGGGCTTTATTTCCTTGACGGCAGTGAAATCGCCGCGCTTTAAGAGCGTGGTCTTGGTCTTGTCAGGCTTGAAGAATGAGCGCATGGCCTTGGACAATTGCTCAGGCTGGGCATTTTCCGTGCAGAGGAAGATGTCTATGGCCACGTATTTCAGGTCACTGTATACGTGGACAGTAATATGGCCTTCATGCAGGATAGACATAAGGGTGAAATGAGTCTCATCCACCTGCTCAGAGCTTAAGTTGATGAGGTGGAAGTTGTGCAGTGCCAAACCTTTTTCCAGGTTTTCTTTAATGAGTTCTATGTCAGTAAGCTGGCTATTTTTGCAGTTATACAAATCCACCGTCAGGTGCCTTGCATTAAGTTTCACGAACCGAACCCTCCTTATTGTGCGTAATGTCATAAATTATATTATAGTGTATAAGCCTCTGATTCGTCAATTATGACCGGATTCCTTCTTTTTTCTGCCTGGTGGCGTTGATTATGAGGGAAGGCTTGCGTTTCCTCTTCTGCCGGAGCTCGTAGAAATGGGCGGCCATAAAGGCCAGGGCTGAAAGTGCCATCAGCAGTGAGCTGGTGGCCTGGGCACTGGTCATAAGGCCCAGCACCTTCTCAGTGTAGTCGCCCCGTAGAAATTCCAGGCAGAAGCGGGCAGCGCTGTAGAGGAAAACGTACAAAGCAAAGCATTGGCCTTTGGCGTGCTTGGTGCAGCGGAACATCAGCAGCAGAGCGAAGATGACCATATCCAGCTGCCCCTCCCAGACTTCGGCAGGCCAAAGGGGCTGACTGCCGTAAGTGCGGAAGGCCAGGGTGGTTTCCGGGTAGAGAAGGCCGAAGCTGCTGCCGGTGGGGGCGCCAAAGGCATCGCCGTTCAGCAGATTGGCGCAGCGTCCCAAAGCCTGACCCAGGATGATGGCAGGGGCCAGTATATCCATTAAATGAAGCGTATCAAGCTGGTGCTGGTGGCAATAGAAAACTCCCGTCAGTACTCCCAGGAGCACACCGCCCTGGATGGCCATGCCCCCTTGCCAGACTGCCAGCAGCTCGCTCAGGTGGTTGGAATAGTAATCCCAGTCAAAGAAGAAGACATCCCAAAGACGGGCTCCAAGCAGCCCTGCAATGCCGCAGTAGATGCCCAGGTCCACAATGTGCTTTTCATAACCCTTGCCTTCCTTTTTGGCAAAAAAGTATCCTGCTCCCGTAGCTAGTATGATGGAAAGTGAGATTACCAGGCCGTAGGCCCTGATAGGAAAATTTCCTATATAAAATAAATACTGGTGCATATATATTCCTCCTTAGGATAGTGATATTATACATCAAACGTCAAAGTCTGTCATAGCGTCAGATATGTGATTTTTCGCCTGGTTAAGCAGGGGGAAAATTTCCCTAAATTTCCTGTTGGCAATGGGCAGTAGATAGGCTATAATAGGGAACAGTATTGTTTGCAGGTAAGGATGATTTCAGCCCTCCGGATTGGGGGGCGCATCCCTTTTAAGCCGGAGGCGGATATATGAGCGATATGGATCAGGTCGTGGTAAAGGTCAGCGGTGTTCACCGCGACACAGAGGGCGAGGAAACCCGCATCCAGATGATGGCTGAGGGCCGCCACTGTCTGCGGGGCGGAAAGCATTATGTGCTCTATGATGATCACACCATCGCCCAGGGAGAGAAGGTTTCTACTGTGCTCAAATTCGATGAGTACAGGGCCATGCTTCTGCGTCATGGTGCGGTGGAGCAGTCCCAGGAGTTTTTGCCCCAGGAAGAGAGCCACAGCATATACCGCACTCCCTTTGGCAATCTGGATTTGTCTGTGCGCACCGATTCCCTGAAAGTGGAGTTTGGCTCTGTGTCGGGAACTTTGGATGTGGAGTATGACCTGCTGGTGGATGGTGAGCCCAATAGTCGCAACTCACTGCACATTGAGGTGCTTTCTGCCTCCGGAGGGAATAACAGGCTTAATTGAGGATATTTACCTTTATATAGGAAAATAATTTAGGGGGAAATGTTTTGGAAATCAAGGATCTCTTGTCCGAAGCCATCAAGCAGGCTGCTGAGCAGGCTATAGCTGATGGTGTGCTGCCTGAGGGCACGCTGCCGGAAATAAATCTAGAGGTGCCGCCGCAGAAGGAGTATGGTGATTTTGCCACCAATATTGCCATGCAGTCGGCCAAGGTGTTCCGCAAGGCGCCCCGTCAGATTGCCGAGGCCATTGCCGAGCGTCTGGAAAAGGGCGGCCATGCCTGGCTGGACCACACCCAGATTGCTGGCCCTGGCTTTTTGAATGTTTATCTGAAGGGCAATGTGCTCTATGATGACTTTGCCAAAATCCTTGAGGCAGGAGAGGCGTTCGGCCAGCTGCCCCGGAAGGATGCTCCCAAGATTCAGGTGGAGTATGTCAGCGCCAACCCCACCGGTCCCCTGCATGTGGGCCATGGCCGCGGCGCCGCCGCAGGCTCTGCCCTGGTAAATATCCTTCGTGCGGCAGGATATCCTGTGGAAAGCGAGTACTATATCAATGATGCCGGCAACCAGATGGACAATCTGGCCCTGTCCGTCAATGCCCGCTATCTTGAGCATTTTGGCGTGCAGGTGGAGTTCCCGGAGAATGGCTACCACGGCGCAGATATCATTGATACGGCAGAGCGCATCATCAAGAAGGACGGGGACAAGTACCTGAAGATGGAGGAGGCAGAGCGCCTGGCAATCTTCAAGGATTTGGCCTACCTTGAGAAGCTGGCTGCCTTGAAGGAAGACCTGGAGGCCTTCCAGGTCACCTTTGACAAGTGGTTTAGCGAGCGTACCCTGCACCCCGAGGCTGTGAAGGCTGCCGTGAAGATTCTGCAGGATAACGGCAACATCTATGAGAAGGATGGGGCTCTTTGGCTGAAATCCACGGCTTACGGCGATGACAAGGACCGCGTGGTCATCCGTGACAACGGTGTGCCCACCTATCTGGCGGCAGATATCGCCTACCATCACAACAAGTATGAGAGGGGCTTTGACCGCCTCATCAACATCTGGGGAGCCGATCATCATGGCTATGTGTGCCGGGTGAAGGCCGCCATGGATGCCCTGGGCCATGATTCCGAGAAGCTCACGGTGCTGCTCTTGCAGATGGTGGCTCTCTACCGGGGCGGCGAGCTGGTGAAGATGAGCAAGCGTACCGGCCAGAGCGTGACCCTGAACGAGCTTATGGAGGAAGTGGGCACCGATGCCGCCCGTTACTTCTTCCTCATGCGCTCCTTGGACAGCCAGCTGGACTTTGACCTTGATTTGGCGAAAAAGAAGTCCAATGATAACCCGGTGTACTACATACAGTACGCCCATGCCCGCATCTGCAGCATTTTCCGTCAGGCAGAGGAAACGGGGCTGAAGCTCACGGACAGCGTGAATCTTGAGCTTCTCACCGATGAAAGCGAAGTTGATCTCATCAAGAAGATTGAGTCCTATCCTGAGGAAGTGGAGAAGGCTGCCGCCGACTACGCTCCCCAGCGCATCGCCCGCTACAGCTACGACCTGGCTGCTCTTTTCCACAGCTTCTACAACAAGTGCCGCATTGTGGGCGTGGAGGCACCGCTGGCTGAGGCCCGCCTGGCTTTGGTGACGGTTACTGCCCATGTTATCAAGCATTCCCTTGGGCTCCTGGGCGTCTCTGCGCCGGAGCATATGTAATAAACGTAATTTCACCGTAAAATCGCTTTAGGAGGATTTTTCAAGATGGATTTTGTCAATAGTTCCGAAGTGGATGTGGCTTACCACGTCCTCACCCAGGCCGGCCAGACCATGTACTACAAGGATTTGGTGCTGGATGTCATCGAGAAGAAGCGCAAGCCCGTGCAGTCTTTGTCTGCCGCTATTTCTGAGGTTTACACTCTCATCAACATGGACAGCCGCTTCCAGTACGAAGGTGACGGACAGTGGGGCCTGACCGAGTGGAATCCCCCCGAGGTGAAGCGTCACGTGCGCAGCTCATCCTCTGCCGGCAGCAGCTCCAAGGCCGCAGCCAAGGCCAGCAGCGCCCGCAAGAAGAAGCTGGAGAGCATCCAGGAGTAAGGGTAAGTCCCTTTCATAGTTCATTAAGGTTTTACAGTTCTATATAGGAGGCTTCCAATGGCAAAATATATTTTCGTCACCGGTGGTGTGGTTTCCTCACTGGGCAAGGGCATCACGGCAGCATCTCTGGGGCGTCTCTTGAAAAGCCGCGGCATCAAGGTCACCATCCAGAAGTTCGACCCCTACATCAACATTGACCCGGGGACTATGAGCCCTTATCAGCATGGCGAGGTCTTTGTGACGGATGATGGCGCCGAGACTGACCTGGATTTGGGCCACTACGAGCGCTTCATCGACATCAACCTCACCAAGAACTCCAACATCACCACGGGCAAGGTCTATTGGTCCGTGCTGAACAAGGAGCGCAACGGTGACTATCTGGGCTCCACGGTGCAGGTCATCCCACATATCACCAACGAGATTAAGCAGAGGGTCTACGAT
Source organism: uncultured Selenomonas sp. (assembly GCA_905234515.1). GTDB lineage: Bacteria > Bacillota > Negativicutes > Selenomonadales > Selenomonadaceae > Selenomonas_B. The sequence goes on along the minus strand of CAJOIN010000004.1, from coordinate 4,444 downwards.
GTGGCCAATGCCGATGGGGCCGATGTGGTCATCACGGAAATCGGCGGCACCGTGGGTGATATCGAGAGCCAGCCCTTCCTGGAGGCCATCCGCCAAGTGAAGAAGGAAGTGGGCAAGAATGATGTGCTCTACATCCATGTGACCCTGCTCCCCTATATCTCCGCTGCGGGCGAGCTGAAGACCAAGCCCACCCAGCACAGCGTCAAGGAGCTGCGGGGCATCGGCATCCAGCCGGATATCCTGGTCTGCCGCACGGAGAAGCCCATCCCCAGCGACATGAAGCGCAAGATTGCCATGTTCTGCGATGTGGATCCCGAGGCAGTCATTGAGAACCGCACTGCTTCCACCATCTATGAAGTGCCTCTGATGATGCAGGAAGAGGGCCTGGACCGCATTGTATTGAACAAGTTTGGGAGAAGATGGTCTACAAGATCAACAACCCCCAGAAGAAGGTCAAGATTGCCGTGGTGGGCAAGTATGTGGAGCTGCCCGATGCCTACATTTCCGTGACTGAGGCACTTCATCATGGTGCCATCGACAATGAAGCTGCCGTGAAGATTCATTGGGTCAATGCAGAAAAGATTGAGGACTCCGAGACGGATTTGGATGAGGTTTTTGTGGGTTGCAAGGGCATCTTGGTGCCCGGCGGCTTTGGCGACCGTGGCGTAGAGGGCAAGATCAGGGCCATCCAGTATGCACGTGAGCACAAGATTCCCTTCCTGGGCCTGTGCCTGGGCATGCAGTGCGCTGTCATCGAGTTTGCCCGCCACGTCTGCGGCATGACGGATGCCAATTCCTCTGAGTTCAACCCTGAGACCAAGCACCCGGTCATCGCGCTGATGGAGTCCCAGCAGGGCATCGTGAAGAAGGGCGGCACCATGCGCCTGGGCGCGTACCCCTGCAAGATTACGGCCGGCACCCATACGGAGGAGGCTTACGGCTCCCTGGAAATCAGCGAGCGTCATCGCCATCGCTTCGAGTTCAACAACGACTACCGTCAGGCCCTCACTGAGCGCGGCCTGGTCATTGCTGGCACCCTGCCTGACGACAGCCTGGTGGAAATCGTGGAGGTCAAAGACCATCCCTGGTTCGTGGCTGCTCAGTTCCATCCTGAACTCAAGAGCCGTCCCAACAATCCCCATCCGCTGTTCAGCAAATTCGTCAAGGCTTCTCTGGAAAACTAAAATTATACTTAAGGCGCAAGTCTCAAAAGGGCTTGCGCCTTTTTTAAATTAATTTAGAAGCCGTCATAAGAGAGAAGGATTTTTTTATTTCCTTGGCGAAATATCTAGCAAAGAAAGCACCGAATTGAAGGTGTGCCGGTGCTTGGTTTACAGGCAAGACTCCGCTCAGGGAAGACCACGGAGATTCATATCCTGTTGCCCGTTTCTGAGGGGAGGAGGAACAAGGATGCTTATTGACACGCTTTGCTCGGTGGCACTGTATTGTCAGCGCTGTGGCAAAGTGCAGCTTTTGGATGTGCCTTTGTTCTCCGGGCGGCAGCGTCAGGAACTTCGCTGCGGAGCCTGCGGGGAGCGGATGGGGGAGACAATCCTGCGCCCTAAGGCCGGCCTGGGGCTCACCATACACTGCGGCGTCTGCGGTGGTACGAGCCATCAGCAGTACAGCTGGCATCAGTTGAAAAGGCTGCGCTTTGAAAAACTCTATTGTCATCACGATCACTTTGAGCTGGGCTATATAGGCCGCTGGCAGGATATAGCCGAGTTCCTTGATTTCAATGATGCCGAGTATGATTCTATGCACCCGGGGGATGGAGACCGTTTCCTGGAACGGCAGCAAATCCTCCTGGAGGGGCTTACCAGGGTTCACGAACTGGCAGCCCACGGAGATCTTTCTTGTCCTTGTGGCTCACAGGAGGTGAGCGCCGGGCTTACGGGAGAGAGTATCGTGCTCCAGTGCCAAGACTGCGGCAGCAGCTGCGTGCTGCCGGTGAAGTCAGCTGAGGATCTCAATCATCTGGCACAGTCGTTGGGTACGGCCTGGAGGCTACGGTCGCAGCTTTGAGAGCTGAAAAAGAAACGAAAAGCCAATATGTAAAATCAGTGAGGCAAGTCTCACTGATCGTTGCCGCTTTTTTTGTTGCGGTCAAAGATGGCTTTGATGATGGTGCTGATCATCTGCCGGTCATCGGGGGTAGGAGTTTTTGAGTATAGGGAATAGTTGCCATGGAGAATGTAATATTCAAGGTCAACGACATCTTGCAAATAATCGTTATCATAATTTTCTAGCAAGTAATCAATGGAAACATGCAGGGAGGAAGAAATTTTCTTCAAGGCATTTAGGGATGGCTCTAATTTGCCGGATTCATACCTGCTATAAACAGATTGACTAATGCCAAGTTCCTGAGCCATTTGCCCCTGGCTGTAGTTTTGGAAGGTTCTGTAGTATCTAAGCTTGTCGCTGAAAGCCATTTTCATCACCCCATGATAATGATAGGGGAAGATGTAGCATGCTTATGCAATTAACGTAAATAAGTTGATATATTCTTATTACGAATATATAATTAAAGTATGCGAAATAGGTATCTCTGCTACCGACAAATTTTACGCAGGGGGAGAGTTTATGCGACCACCTAAGATACTGGACAACAAACAGCAAGGGCGGGTGATTGACGAGCTTCGGAGCTTCGGCAGGGAATAGAGCCGGGGGCTAAAATGTCTGTAATTTCAGCATATTTCACTATCTACGCCTATGAAGAACTGAAAAAAGAGCTGTCTCAGATAGACGAACTGCGTTTTATCTTTACCACGCCGTCATATCTCAAGCAGGAAAGGGATTTCCAGCGTGAATTCTACATTGCCCATCGTGAGTTGGGCAACAGGCTGTCCGGCAATGAATTTGAGTTGAAGCTGCGAAATAAGTTGACACAGTCTGCTATTGCCAAGGATTGCGCGCAGTGGCTGAGGAAGAAAGTCAGCATCAAATCCTATCGGGAAAACAATCCCGCGCAGATGCGGCTGGCCTATGTGGAGAATGTTGACCCGGAGCGGGACATTGCCATCCAAGGGACGGTGGACTTTTCCAGTGACGGCCTGGGCATTACGCCTTCGGCACGAAATGATGCCAATACCTGCATGTACGGAAGAACCATGACCCAGGGGTTCCTGCAGCTCTTTGAGGGGATATGGAATAATCCGGCAGTAGTGGAAGATGTGACCGAAAAGGTGCTTTCTGAAATGGAAGTGCTCTACAAGGAGAATACGCCGGAGGCCATCTACTTCATTACTCTCTATCATATCTTTGAGGCTTATCTGGGAGAACTGACGGAAGAAACCATCATCAAGACCAAGACCGGCATCAAGGAGTCGCTGATTTGGAATAAGCTCTATAAGTTCCAGCGTGACGGCGTGATGGGGGCTATTGACAAAATAGAGAAATACGGCGGCTGTATCATTGC